>JAIWNU010000134.1 GCA_020216655.1 Treponema sp.
TTCCTGTGCAGGGCTATACAGCCCTGGTTGCGGCCATGCTTGAGGGTGTGGAAGTTCGTTTAGAGACCGACTTCCTTGCGGACAAGCAAAAATGGCTTTCCGAGGCTGAACAGGTCATCTATACAGGTCCCATCGACGCCTACTTTGGATACGAATACGGCCCTCTGGAATACCGGAGCCTCCGTTTTGAAACCGAGGTTCTGGATACGGACAACTACCAGGGAAACGCGGTGGTGAACTATACCGAGCGGGAGGTCCCCTTTACCCGTATCATCGAACATAAGCACTTTGTCTTTGGTCAGCAGCCCAAGACAGTGATAACCCGGGAATACAGTAAGACCTGGCAGTTAGGAGATGAGCCCTATTACCCCGTCGGGAACGCGGAGAACCAGGCCCTTTATGGCCGCTACCGCGCCTTGGCGGAAGGGGAACCTAAGGTCGTTTTTGGCGGCCGGCTTGGTGAATACAAGTACTACGATATGGACCAGGTGCTAGCCCGAGCCCTGGAAACAGCGAACACGCTGGGTCTGTAGGGAAATACCCTTGCCAAGGGTGCGTTCCTCCGTAACAATGGCTTTATGGGAATTGTTTGGATTGTGCAGCAGACGGGAAATCCCCGCTTTCCCGTTCGAATTGCCATAGAACAGGACGGAAAAATTCTGTTTGCCGTCCGAGCCCAGGATGCCTGGCCGGGGCAGCGGGGAAACGTATTTTGCATACGGGACGGAAGTACCGCGGAGGACCAGGACCTCTTTGCCACGGTAGAGCGGGTTCCGGTTATCAACTTTGACCGTTTTGGGAAAAGCCTCCGTATCACCCTGGATCGGCCCACTAAAAAACGCTGCGAATTCCTTATTCTGGAAAAACCCTATAAAAATCGCCCTGGCTCATACGAGCAGATTTTTTTTAAGACCCAGGCTGCCCAGAGGGAACACAAATCCCGGTCCCGTCTTTCGCTGCAGCCTGCTGCGGTTCCTTTTTCGGTCATCATTGACACGGCAGAAAGATACCCATGGAAATTTCCCAAGGCTCAGGTTGATAAACGGAAGCTCCCTGCGGGGGATTATGCTCTCATTCATGAAGATGCGATTCTTGCGGTGGTGGAGCGGAAGACCTTTAGTAACCTGCTTAGTGACTTTTCCCGCATCGCCATGCTCCACCAGATTTTTCGGGATCTAGAAAGTCTTCCCCATCCTGCGGTTGTGGTGGAAGCAGATTATGGCGATTTCCTTAACCCCGAACGGCTGGAACATTCCTATAAACCTGGATATTGTTACCGGGCCTTAGCAGAACTCCAGGCCATGCATCCCCGGCTTCCCATTATTTTTGCCCGTACCAGGAAGGAAGCAAATCTCTGGACCTACGGTTTTTTCCGGGCGGTATACCAAAAATATGTCCAGGAAGCGGCGGACCGGGAACGGGAGCTTACCGCCGAGCCAGTGGCCCCCTATGTGGCGGACCTGCGGCTGGAACAGCGGGTTCTGTCGCTGCTTAAAGATGCCCTGAATAATACAGCTGAAGGGACTGCAGAAATAAAGGGTATGAGTATCTCTACACTACTTGAGACCCTCGGAGACGTGGATAAGGCCCACCTTACCCGGGCCCTCACGGTATTACGAAACCGGGGTCTCGCGGCAGCAACAGGCCGGGGCAAGAAACGGTACTGGTATCTGGTTATTCCTCAAAGTGCAAACCAAGGTGGTAATGAATAGCGATGGCTCATCAATATGGAACGACCCCCTGGGGCGCATGGTTTGTGGAAGTCCTCGGGACCTATGGCATCGATACCCGGCTCCAGCGGGGCAAGACCTATGCGAATACAGGAAAAGTACTGTCTCTGACGATACAGAATCGAACAGTAACCGCCAAAGTCAAGGGGAACTCAAGTCCATCTTATACCGTTAAAATCGAGTTCCCATTGCTCAAAGACCAGGATAGGCTTTTTGAACTAATCCAGGAGGATCCAATGCTGCTCTCCCGCATCCAGGTAGGAGAGCTACCCATGGAATTGCTTGAAGTTCTGCGATCCGAACATATCGCTCTTATTCCAGAACGCTGGGGTGATATGAAGCGGTTCTGCACCTGTCCTGACTGGGGCGACCCCTGTAAGCACATGGCAGCGGTGTACTATGTACTAGCCCGGCAGATTGATGCAGATCCTCATGTGCTTTTTAAGCTGCGGGGTATAGATCTAGAGTCCCATTTCGGTACCAGTTTGAGCCGTGATTTAGAAAGCCCTTTTAAAATTGTTTATGTGCCTGAAAAGTCAGAAGCTCTGTCCCTTCCTCCCGAAGCCCCTCATCCATTCCCCGATGGTTCCTACGCTCATTTTATTCAGACCTTGCTCCCTCCAAAGTCGTCCTTTACGGAAAAGGATTTTTCTCTTACCCTCATGGATTTTTATCATCGGGCAATCCGAAACCCGTTAGATGGTAGTGATATTGATGAGGAGCTTGAGCGTGCCTTTTCCCGAGCTCGCTGGTCTGTCACTGCTACGGCATTTGAACCGTGTGCAATGGTGTACTTGCACTATACGCTTCCGAGCGGCAAGGAAGGAACCTTAAGCCTCACAGAAGCTGCGGGCCTCTTTCTTGGCTGTGCGCGAGATGAGGGAACTGCGGAATACCGATTTTTCTTTTATTTCTTTCGCTTAATGCGTTCCCTATGGAATGCCTCGGCTTTTATACCTATTCCCTGGGTTAATGCAAAGATGCTCCATATATATTGGAAGCCCATGGATAGCTTACCCGCTGTTCGTTCCGCTCTAGAGGATCTTGCCCGCTATGAACCGGGGTTACTTAGTACTGGGAGGACAAAACCAAAACGCTTAAGTCCCCGGAGTACGGTGGATTTTTTAGCCTGCCTCTTCATCACCGAACAGGTCCATTGGGTAGACTTTGGGAGTGTTACCGGAAGTGAGCGTTTTCGAGCCCTGGTTAGCCTCTATTTTAAGGGAACTCCCTATGCGGTCAATACACCTGCCGAAAGGAGTCTTCCCCAGGCTATTGATGCCTGGCTTTCGGTTCTGAGAACTGATTTTACTGCTTGGCAATATCGTTGTACTCTTTCAGCCGATCCGGGAGTAAAGAAGAGTATTTCTTATCGTTTTTCTTTTGAGGTTCTCCTGGATGATGATGCATTTCCGCTTACGGTAGCCTTAGCTCGAACAGGGGATCGGGATGTGTTGCGGGCCCCCGCAGCCCTATCGGCCTATCTCCCTGAAATTCGCACCCTTTCGAGGGAACCTTCAGTTCTTTTAAACGAGGAACGACTTGCAACTTTCTTAGAAGAAGCGGGCCCGCTTCTTAGTAGGCTTGGTGTTCAAGTAATGCTCCCTAAGGAACTGCACCGAGAGTTAAAGCCCCATCTCGTCCTCCAGGATAAGGGGGCAACTGCATCTTTGGTATCCTATCTAGACCTAGAGAGCCTCGTCTCTTATGAGTGGAAAATAGCGATAGGGGATCAGATCCTTACTGCTGATGAATTTGAAAAGCTCGTATCAAAAAAGACTGCCCTAGTACGGCTCAAAGATGGATATGTCCGCTTAGACCCTGTTGAGATTGCAGCTCTTCTTAAGCGGGCCAGAGCTCCCGCTACGGTTTCTGCAATGGATGTGCTTAAGACTCGTTTCGCCAACGAGGTGCGCTTTTCGCCAGAACTGGATAGATCTATTAGCAAGCTCCTTACGGAAAGGTGTTTCCCTCCTCCCCAGGGTTTTAAGGCTGAGCTGCGGCCCTATCAGATGAGGGGCTACAACTGGGCCTGCTCGCTTCTTATGTCTGGATTTGGCTGTATACTAGCGGACGATATGGGATTGGGAAAAACCATTCAGGCCATAGCAGTGCTTTTGAGACTAGAAGAAGAAGGGCTCCTTGGCGAGGGAGGTACCTTGATAGTGGCCCCAGCGGCGCTCCTTTCTAACTGGGAGCGGGAACTAGAACGTTTTGCCCCATCCTTGCAGGTGGCCCGATATCATGGAACAAAACGATCCCTTTCGGTAAAAAGCCGAGTTCTTTTAACCACCTATCAGACCGCAGTACGGGACAGGGCAAAGCTGGCATCATTTCATTTTAGTCTGCTTATTGCTGATGAGGCTCACCTTATGAAAAATGCCGCTACAGCCCTTTCTAAAACTATAAAAAGCCTTGAAATCCCGTACCGGCTTGCCCTGTCAGGTACACCGGTGGAAAACCGTTTGGAGGATCTGCGATCCCTCTTTGATTTTATTCTGCCAGGCTATCTTGGAAGTGCTGAAACCTTTAAAAAGGAATACCGTAAACCCATCGAAGTGGACAGGCAGCAGCCTGTGGCAGATAAGCTCCGGGCAATAACGGCTCCTTTTCTTTTAAGACGACTAAAAACTGATAAAACTATTATTTCCGATCTGCCGGATAAGATAACCATTAATGAATATGCAAACCTAGAAAGCGAACAGGCCGCTCTGTACGAAAGTATAGTACGGGATGCCCTAGCTGCATCTGAAACCATAACAGAACAACCAAAACGGGCAGCTTTGATCCTAAAACTGCTCACATCGCTTAAACAGATCTGTGACCATCCACGCTGCTATGATAAAGCAAGTCCCGCTGTAGCCTCCCTATCTGGTAAAAGTCAACTCCTCTTGGCTTTGCTCGAAGAAATTCTATTGGGCAACGAAAAGGTCCTGATATTTAGCCAATATGTGGAAACCCTGGATATTCTTAAAGAAATTATCATGAAAGAATTGGAGGAAGACGTTTTGGTTTACCATGGTGGCCTTGGACAGAAAAAACGGGATCAGGCGGTACAGGAATTCCAAACTAATCCGTTGGCAAAAATTATGCTTGTAAGTCTTAGGGCTGGCGGTCTGGGACTGAACCTGACCGCCGCAAGCCGGGTAATCCACTATGATCTATGGTTCAATCCGGCGGTCGAAAACCAAGCCACTGACCGGGCTTTCCGTATTGGCCAGCGCTCGAATGTGTTTGTCCATCGATTTATTACCCGGAACACCTTTGAAGAAAAAATTGATGCAATGCTGACGGCTAAGCGAGAACTGGCTGACATGACCGTTGCCTCAGGCGAATCCTGGCTTACCCGGATGAGTCACGAAGAACTGCAGAGTCTCTTTACTTTATGAGGCTCTCGTCTCTTTCCCCCGTTTCCTATTGACAATGATGTAATACAAGTACTATAACCTGTACTACAGGCAAGATTGCTGCTCAGCGGTAGTGCAAAGGCGGGCGATGCAAGTTGGGAAAGGGGGTTTTTTGTGTCCAAGGCTGATGAGGTATACAGGTGGCTTTTGGAACAGTTTACCTCCGGTGCTATAGCCGAAGGTGAGCGGCTGCCTTCGGAACCTGAGCTGGCCCGCCGCTTTTCAAGCTCCCGGCCTCCTGTTCGTCAGGCCTTAGCCCGGCTTGTCCACGAAGGCCTCGTAGAGACCCGGCAAGGGAAAGGGTCGTTCCGCACATCGAGCCAGCGGGGCGCCGCGGCGGCTCAGTCGGACATAGCGGTACTGCTTCCTTTTTTATCCGGCTATATCTATCCAGAACTGGTGGAGGCAGCCGGGGCGGCCATCCGGGAGCGGGGCTATCATGCCCTGTTTGCCTGTTCCGAAGCTTCCCCTGCCATAGAAGCGGAGATTTTGCAGCGTTTGTTGGAACGGGCCCCGCGGGGTATCATTATTTCTCCGGTTTGTCCCAAACCTGCTGAGCCTTCCCCAAATCTGCCTCTCCTGCAAAAAATAAGGGCCGCTGGTATTCCCATCCTGGTGCTGGACCATGATCTGGAAGGTTTTTCATCTCTTTTTCTTGACGATTATGGGGCAGGTCAGGAAGCGGCCCGTTACCTCATTGAACAGGGCATGAGGCGTGCCGCAGTTGTCTGGAAAGAAGGCCACCGGCCCTTTTATTACCGGAAACAGGGTTTTATTGATGAATGGAATAGGCTCGTTGGAGCCTACAAATCCGGTGCCGCTACTGCCGCCTCACCAGTGGCTGCCGCAGCTGCGGCCGGCTCGTCCTATCCGGCGTCCGCTTTGACGTCCTATCCGGCCGCCGAAGAATTGCTGTTGCCCCTCGGCCCCGAATCTGTTTGGATCGAACCAATCAGGGCTTTCTTGCAGAGTAAGCTCCGCAGCCAGCACCTCCCCCTGGCTTTCTTTTGCGCCAACGACACCATGGCTTTGGCGGTACGCGCCGCGGCCCTGGAACTGGGTCTCCAAATTCCTCAGGATATTTCCCTCATCGGTTTTGATGATTCTCCCTTAGTCCGTATCAGCGAAATCTCCCTCACGAGTTTTCGCTATCCTTCCCGGCAACTGGGGACCAAGGCTGTTGAACTCATTTTTGACCAGATTGCAGAACATTCATTTGGTTCCCGCATCAGGGTAACCATAAGTCCCCTTCTTATAGAACGAAGTTCGGTACTGAGCCTACCGAAAGAGGAGCCGCTATGAACAACAAAGAAAACCTTGGAACTAGCCTGAATCTCCGGACTGGAAAACCCTGGGAAGTACCTGAACTAACCGCCGCAAACCGCCTCCCTATGCGGAGCCAGCTTTTTCCCTTCCCATCGGAAGAAGCAGCATATATTGATGCCCGCCTGGGCCCCAAGGGGCGAGCTGCTCATCCCTCTTTGCTGCCCGCTCGCAGTCCCTGGGTCTTAAGCCTGGATGGCACCTGGGACTTTTACCTTGCCCCGAACCCCGAAGCGGCCCTTGCGCTGCTTGCGGAGGAAGGGCCGAACGCTGTAGAGGCTCCTCATGGGGTGGCGCCGGACCGTACCGCTCCTTTCTCCTGGGCTTCGATTCAAGTTCCCGGCACCTGGTCCTGCCAGGGTTTTGATAAGCCCCACTATACCAACGTGCTTATGCCCTTCCAGGCCGTGCCCCCCGAGGCACCCCGGGATAATCCCACGGGTATGTACCGGCGCAGGTTCCAGATCCCCGCTGGCTGGGAGGGGAGGCGGGTCGTACTCCATGTGGGGAGCGCCGAAAGTTTCATTGTGGTTTTTCTAAACGGCGAGCAGCTTGGTTTTTCCAAGGATTCCCGCCTCCCCGCCGAATTTGATCTGAGCCCTTTCCTGGTGCGGGGAACGAATACCCTCACCCTCTTGGTGGTCCGCTATTCCGATTCAAGCTACATCGAAGATCAGGACCAGTGGTGGCTCGGGGGGCTGCACCGGAGCGTGTACCTGTACAGCACGGGACCAGCCTATATCCAGGATATTGATGCTCGTCCCTATCTTCCCAGCACTGAGCCCGTATCTAAGGGCGTGTCGGCATATTCCCAGAAAATTCCTCCAGAAATGGCCAAGAGCCCCCGAATAGAGGTCGCTGTAAAGCTCGGCTTTGTGGGAACTCCGGAACAAAAGGCCCTCCGCATCTCGCTCAGGCTCTACGATCCAGAAGGAAAGGCCGTCACCCTGCCTGAACCGTTCATCAATATGGAGCTCCTTCCCGATTACCGGTCTAACCATTACGAATGCAGCGCCGTGCTTCCCGTTTCTGCGCCGGAACTCTGGTCCGCAGAACAGCCCCGTCTCTATACTCTGACGGCAACCCTCTACGGCAGCGATGGTTCAGTGATCGAAGCGACTGGCCTGCGGCTCGGATTCCGCAGCGTGGAGGTTCGGGACAGGGCGCTCCTCGTGAATGGCAAGCGGGTTATGATTAAGGGAGTGAATCGGCACGAGCATGATGAGCGGACCGGAAAGACCATGAGCCTTCAATCGATGATTCGGGATATTGAACTCATGAAGCAGCACAACATCAACGCGGTGCGTACGAGCCATTACCCCAACGACGAAGCCTGGTATGACCTCTGTGACGAGTACGGTCTCTATGTCATTGATGAAGCGAATATCGAAAGCCACGGATATTATGACAGCCTCTGCCGAGACCGCCGCTGGATCCTCGCCTTTACCGACCGGGTGAGCCGTATGGCACTGCGGGACAAGAACCATCCATCGGTAATCATATGGTCCTTGGGGAACGAGTCGGGCTATGGACCCAACCACGATGCGGCAGCGCTCTGGCTCCGGGCCTTTGATCCCTTCAGACCCCTCCATTACGAGGGGGCCTGCAGGCCCGATTGGACCCAGGGGCCCCATCCGCTGGATACGGAAGGGCGGGGGACTGCGGCCACTGATATTGTGAGCGCCATGTATCCTGCTATTTCGTGGCTCGCCGAATGGGACCGGACCACTAACGATTGGCGGCCCAATATTATGTGCGAGTTTTCCCATGCCATGGGAAACTCCAACGGAAGCCTCTCTGACTATTGGGAGACTATTGAGAAGGGCCGGGGCCTCCAGGGTGGCTTTATTTGGGAGTGGGTTGATCATGGTCTCCTTGTAGGAGACGGTGGCGCCGATACGCCTGCAAACCAGGTCCCGCCGGGGCCTAATGCCGGCGCAGTCCATGGCGCGGGCGGCCACGGCAAGGCCTGGCGCTACGGCGGCGACTTCGGCGATAGGCCCTCTGACCTGGACTTTATCGCCGACGGCCTCGTATTCCCCGACCGGTCCCTCAAGCCCGTTATGGCCGAAGTCGCCTATGTCTGGCGGCCGGTGAAAGTGTATAGTTCCTTGCCGGCCTGGTACCATACCAGGACTGTCCGCAATGGCAGTTCCTCAACGGCGGCGGCAGGGCCTGCACGGGGGCTTTTATATATAGAAAACAAATACGATTTTATCGACCTTTCGCACCTGGAACTCCACTGGGCTATCGTAAGCGGCGATAGCAGCCTGGCTGAGCCGGTGCTGTACCGGGGCGTGCAGGCCCTGCCGCCGATCGGACCTGGCGAGATTGGGCCGCTAGAGCTTAACCTGCCGGATTTGTTCAATCCAGATGTATCCGCTCCGGAGGTATCCGAAGCGGATTATGAGGCGGGCCGCAGGCTCCGTGCTGCCATAGAAGCAGCTGAGACAGTGCTGCATTTAGACTTTGTGCTTAAAGAGAATACGCCCTGGGCTCAGGCGGGCCATGCGGTGAGCCGGGAAAGCCTCCCCTACGGAGCAGTTACTCAGCCTAACGATTGTGTTCGGCCTGCCGCTTTGTTGCAGGGTGCCGGTGGTGCCATCAGTGTTGGGGCCAGCACGGGCCGCAGGCTGGAAGCCCGCTTTACTGCCGAGGGCTTTCTTGCCTCATTGCAGGATGAAAGGGGCAGGGAATACCTCCGCTCTCCCCTGGTGCCCCATTTATACCGGGTGCCGACCCAGAATGACGGTATTAAAAACTTTATAGAACTTCGGGGCAAAAAGGACTTTGCCTTTTATTACGAGAACAAGGTTATGTATAGCTGGCTTGATGCGGGACTGGCCCGGCTCAGATTCGAGCCCCTTGCGCTGGCCGGAAGATTAAAGGAGAGTCCAGTGAGGGGTTCGGCCATGGGCCCAAAAACGGCTAGCGGAGCGCCGGCCGGTGGTTCCAGCGGGGACTGGTTCCGCGCTTGCTGTGCCATGCGGACCGAAACGGGACTTGATGCGGGCATCTTTACCGCCGAGTGGCTTAAGGAATCGGAGCGCCTGCTCCGGGGCCGCTTTACTTTTAACCTGAATCCTGCCTTGCCCGAATTGGGAAGGGTTGGTCTCCAGGTACTGCTTGAACCCTTTGACTCTGCAGAATGGTTTGGTCTGGGCCCCCAGGAAGCCTATCCGGACCGCAGGGCCGGCGCCCGGCTCGGCCGCTGGGAAGCTTCGGTGCCCGAACTCCTTACTCCCTATATGCTGCCCCAGGAAAACGGAAACCGTCATGGGACTCGCTGGCTCAGGCTTCGGGGGCTTCATGGCGGAACGCTGCTTGTGCAAAGCCCTGTTCACTTTGATTTTTCCGTAAGCCCCTGGTCTGACCAGGAACTTTGGGAAAGCCGGCACTGGGATGAACTTTCCGCATTCGAAGCTGCCGCAGCACGGGGGCTCTATCTCAACCTGGACGCGGCCCAGCGGGGGGTGGGAACTGCGACCTGCGGGCCTGATACGCTAGATCAATACCGGCTCTATCCCGGACTGTACCGGATGGAACTCGTGTTTTTACTGGAATAAAAGACTTGAATAAATACAACGACCTTGTGCAAACCTGCGGGGTAAGGTATACAATACGGGCATGGCTGCAGAACCGGTCCAAACCAAAACAGAGACGATAACTGCTCTCCAGAATCTTTTCAGCTCACGGCAGGATTTGCATCTCCTTGTGCTGCACGGATCGGCCGCGGCGGATCGGATCAGGGATGACAGCGATATTGATGTGGCCCTTGCCCTTGACTCTCCTTTGACGGGTGAACAAAAGTTAGACCTTATGTTTGCGATTAGCCAAGCCTGCGGCCGCGAGGCCGATGTGGCGGATTTGCGGACCATGGGCGGCCTTTTTTTGCATCAGGTGTTAAGCAAAGGCTCCTTAGTCATCAATAGAGATCCAGGTCTTTATTCAAAACTTGTCTTTGAAAGCATAGAATATATTCAGGATATTCATCCCATAGTTATGGAAGCCCAGAAACAACGGATCAAGGATTTTATCAATGGTCGATAGACTCCCTACCGCACAAAGTCCTGCAAAAATGTTTTGAGTCCTGCTTTCCAGACCGGCCAGTCATGGGCGCCGGGCATGGTCTTATAGGTGTGGGGAATCTTATTCTGCGATAAGTATTGATGAGCCCCCTCGGATACGGAGATAAGGTAGTCTGACTCGCCGCAGAGTATATATATTTTGGGTGCATTCCGGGCCGTTACCCGGAACAACTTTGTGTCCGTATTAGGAGCCGGAGAGAAGGCCCCTACCCAGGCAAACCGGTCGGGATTCCCTAGTCCTATGTTCAGCGCCTGTCCGCCCCCCATGGAGAGCCCGCAGATACCCCGATGGGCCCTGTCGGTATAGACCGAATAGGTCTTTTCGATAAAAGGAATGAGGTTCTGAAAGAGATCCTCTTCGAAGCGTCCGAAGGCTGCCTGGGCGGCGGGGCTGAATATGTCCGAGGGAACCGTATCGGGGTTCATGGCCCTTCCATTCGGGAATACGAGTATAACTGGTTTTAAAAGGCCCTGCTGAATGAGCGAATCGGCAATTTCCTTGGGTGTACCATGCTGGATCCATTCATCTTCAGTGCCGCCAATGCCATGGAGTACATAGATCACCGGATACTTTTTTTGCGGGCTATACCCTTCGGGAAGATACACATGTACGCCCCGGTCTACCCCGGTTGTTTTGGAATAGTAAGTGGTTTTAATCATGGTGCTTTCCCCTCTTGTTATGAGAGCCTCAGGTTTATACAGACCACACCGTGGGGTTCAAGGTCGTCGATGCGGATTTCTGCACCCGCTTCTGTGTGTAACACAGAAGCGGCTGTTTGGAGTGGTTCGGATGCTTTGAGGAGGCGTGCAATATGACCCTCAGTAAGATTTACCGGCATCCCCATGGTTTCCCATGCTTTTCGCGGATTGGCATATTCTTCGCCGATGCGTTCAAGCTCCGCGTGAGCTATGTTTGTTATCCCCCTGAGATGCAGGGTAAGCTTTTCTGTCTTTATGGGAGAGAGGGGAATTTGATGATTTGAAATAAGGATAGTGATGCGGTCCCCATCCTGGCTTGCGGCGCAATCTATGGTGGATTGTTCACCTTCTATTTGTACCGGCAGGCGGTTGCCTGAGAGCCGGGAGAGGAACTGGAAGGCCCGGTAGGATGGTTTGGGAATCCCATGAATGGTAAGGAGACCAAAGCCGCCATGGAATGGCATGGAGCTGAAACCGCATTCTTCGAAAATGTCAGAAAAGGTCCAGAATGAATAGCAGCCCAAAGGCTGGTCCAAAATGTCGATAATGGTTTTAACGATAAATGCCCCGTTGTAGGGAAGGTCGTGGTACAGATCCCGGGGACTGGGGGAATTATTCCATTCCGTATAATAAACGGTGAGGGGAGATGCTTCTTGCAGCACCTTACGGGTCCGCCATGCCAATTCTCCCCGCTGGGCACGGGCCATCCGTTCTTCCATGTTGGTTCCCAGGCTGAATGCCAGGTCGGTCGGATAGTGATGGGTGGTGATAAAGTCCACAGGAACCCTGTTTTGAGTACAAAAGGATTTAAATTCAGGGATCCAGGCATCGATAGCAGTAGAAGGCCCTCCCACTCGGAGGAATTGATCCACCTTTTTTATCGCCAGAACCGTGACCTGGTAGAGTTTAAAATATTCTTCCATGGTGCCTGTCCAGAACATATCCAGGTTGGGTTCATTCCAGACTTCGAAAAACCAGGTCCGCACTTCTTCTGCACCATAACGTTCTAAAAGGTGCCGGGCCAGAGCCTCGATTAAGTGCGCCCATTCATCGTAGGAAGCGGGGGGTGTAATATTACCTTTATAATGGAAGACCGTGTTCGGTCCGGAAGCCAGGACAGTCGGCATGAAGCTAAGCTCAATAAAGGGTTTCATGCCGATGCTCAGGAGAAAGTCAAAAATGGAATCGATGTTAAAGAATGAGTATTCGATTTTCCCCGTCTCATTATTGCGCAGACATACACTCATGTCGTCGTTTAATAAACCGTGAAAGCGCACATACTGGAAGTCCAGTTCTTTTTTACATTGCGCAAGCTGTCTGCGCCAGTCCTCCCGGAGAGCTGTTGCGGCATGACAGCTTCCCACACAGTTTGTCCAGAAATGTTTGATAGGTCCAGCGCTTTTGTTTGCAGTAACCGTAATATTCATCAATTAAATCCTTATGTCTGGTTCGAAATGTTTTTCCAGCCGTCTTCCCGGCTGTTCGGACAGTAAGCATCTCGGCTGATGGCCCTGAGGTAAACAATGCAGCCGCAGACCCTGCAGGTGTAGGGAAGCATCAATTCCTTACAGGCAAGGCATGCGGCTATCCGCTGCAGGTAGATATGGTCTTCGCACTGTTTTTCCTGCGGCAGGCGGCTTCGCATATCTTGGACGAGATCGGTTATGTCTACGCTGCCGTTCTTTTTTGCTTCGCAGGATGGGCAGAGCGTTTTAGGACCATTCATCAATCTGTAACCTCCACTGTTAAACTCAACACCGAATGGGCGGGCAGGTTAATCTCGATTTTTTCGCCCTTAAGTGAAAAGCCGGTAAAGGGTTTAATGGTAATTCTTTCGGGCTCCGCAAAGGTGTTATGCTCCTGGATGCGGGAAGCGTTCAGTATCCGACCTGAACAGTTTTTAATGGTGGCTCCTGGAAGCATGATGTTGAGGGGGACCTCTTTTGTGGTATGCATCTGACCCAGGGTAATAAGGATTTTTCCGTCCTTGCCTCGAGAGGCAGATGCGCTGATAAGATTCTGCGGTTTTTCGTTCCCATCCCCTTGGTGGCCCTCAAGGTATGTTTCCACAAGCTCTGCATTCTGATGTTCCTTGAACATATCAAAGACATGGTAGGTGGGTGTTTTCACGAGTTTAGCCCCTTCGGTGAGCAAGGGGGCCTGCAGTACATTTACCAGCTGGGCGATGTTGGCTATTTTGACACGGTCGGCATGGTTGTTAAAACTATTCAGGTGGATAGCTGCCACAAGAGCATCCCGCAGTGTGTTCTGCTGATATAAAAAGCCCGGATTGGTGCCCGGTTCATTCTGGAACCAGGTTCCCCATTCATCAACAATAAGACCTATCTTGCGATCAGGATCATAGCGGTCCATGATTGCACTGTGGCGGACGATGAGTTGATCCATGTACTGGGCCTTTTCCATGGTCTCGTACCAGTCCTGTTCGCTAAAGGCGGTGGCAGAGTTCTTGTTTTGCCAGGATCCCGGGACGGTATAATAATGAAGGGATAGGCCCTGCATGTGGGATGCGGCTTCCCGCATGAGCACTTCGGTCCAGTGGTAATCATCGGTACTTGGCCCGCAGGCGATTTTGTAGATGCGATTGGGGCCGAACTGGCGGACATAGGTTTGATAGCGGCGATAGAGGTCCGCATAGTATTCGGCCCTCATGTTGCCACCGCAGCCCCAATTTTCGTTGCCCACTCCAAAATAGGTGAGGCGCCAGGGTTTTTCACGGCCGTTTTGGGCCCGCAAATTGGCCATGGGAGAGGTGCCCTCTAAAGTTATATATTCTACCCATTCGGCCATTTCCTGTACCGTACCGCTGCCCACATTGCCGGTTATATAGGGCTCGCATTCTAGGAGTTCGCAGAGATCCAAAAATTCATGGGTTCCGAAATGATTGTTTTCCAGAACTCCGCCCCAATGGGTGTTGATCATCTGCTTGCGTGTTTCATAGGGGCCGATACCGTCTTTCCAATGGTATTCATCGGCAAAACAGCCGCCGGGCCAGCGAAGTGTGGGAATCTTAATGTGTTTAAGAGCCTCGATTACATCTATTCGGTAGCCCCGAATGTTCGGAATGGCCGAATCGGTTCCAACCCAGATGCCTTCATAGATGCAGCGGCCCAGGTGTTCCGCAAAATGCCCGTAAATTTCCTTTTGTATGGTGGGTCCCTTTTTATGGGTATTGATGACAAGTTTCGCCATATAAGTGTTTCCTCTGAAAGGTATGGTAACCGAGCATTGGTGTATTGTCAATCAGAAAATATGTTTTATATCAAATTATAAGATATATAGCATTAAATTTACGGGTTGTGCTATTAATATATCAAAAAATATGATATAATAGTTGTTATGGAAAAGAATAGCCGCTTTTTTGTGCTTAACAGCAGGGATGATAAGGATCTCATTGAAGCAATAGGATCTTCGGTCAGACTGAGTATTATCAACCTTATTGCCCGGGAGACTCTGAACATAAATGAAATTGCTCAAAAACTTGGGCTTCCCCAGTCTACGGTGGCCACAAATGTGGCGGTCCTTGAACGGGCGGGTTTAATTGAAACTGAGGTGACCAGTGCAAAGAAGGGGAACCAAAAACGCTGCAGGACCGCCTTTGACGAGCTTCTTATCCAGGTTATCCCTGAAGAGAGGATCCCAGAAGATTCTATCGAAGTTGAAATGCCAATTGGCCTCTTTACCAATGTTCAGGTTACCGCTCCCTGCGGCTTATGCTCCCCTTCGGGAATCATTGGATATCTTGATGTGCCGGATTCGTTCCTGCATCCTGACCGGATGTCTGCGGGACTCCTCTGGTTTGGTACCGGCTTTGTGGAATACCAGTTTCCGAACAACAGCCTTTATTCTGCCAAGGACTTAAAAGTGTTAGAGCTGAGCATGGAACTTTCTTCCGAAACGCCGGGGACCAATCCCCATTGGCTTTCGGATATCACTCTTTGGATTAACGGTATAGAGATCGGCACATGGACAAGTCCCGGGGACTTCGGCGACCGTCGGGGCAAATTCACCCCCGAATGGTGGAAACTGGAAGGCTCCCAATACGGACTGCTCAAACGCTGGAGTGTTACCGATGGGGGCTCCTTTGTGGACGGTGTTCAGCTTTCATCGGTTACCCTTGCTGACCTCTGCCTTAAAGATCATCATTCTATTAGAGTCCGTGTGGGGGTTAAAGAAGATGCGGCCCATCCCGGTGGCATTAACATATTCGGCCGGGGCTTCGGCAATTATAACCAGGCAATCGTAATGCGGCTGTATTTTTGAGCCTGTAACAAATTTTGTGTAAACGGCTATACTACAAGAAGGAGTAAGTATGGCCATAACGAAAGAAGTACTAGATGAACTCTTAAA
>JAIWNU010000135.1 GCA_020216655.1 Treponema sp.
CTGGAATAACCATAAAGAGGGCATATATGTAGATGTCATTGACGGCACCCCGCTCTTTTCATCAAATTCAAAATATGATTCTGGAACTGGCTGGCCCAGTTTTTGGGAACCTCTGGATAAGAATGCTTTGGAACTCCTGGAAGACCGTTCTTTTGGTATGATCCGGGTGGAAGTCCGGTCTAAGTCCTCTGGGGCTCATTTGGGCCATGTTTTTACCGACGGCCCTGAACCTACGGGTCTCCGGTATTGCATGAACTCCGCATCCTTGCGCTTTATCCCAAAAGAAGAACTGGAGGCTGCTGGGCTGGGGCGTTTTATGAGCTTGTTTAAAAAGTGACCGACTTTTGAAATTGGCTCATCACTCTAACCGGTCTTGCGGCGGCAGGCCCTGCTGTGATACAAAAGGGTATGTTCACCATATTTACAAACTACTCGGGGGAGCTCGCCGCCTTAGGAACTTCCCTCTGCTGGACCGTAACGGCCCTTGCTTTTGAATACGCGGCAAAGCGGATTGGTTCTTTAGCCCTGAATATACTTAGACTTTTTGTGGCGCTCCTCATTTTTATGACCATCAATCTGGTACTCCATGGACAGGCTATACCCCTGGATGCGGGAGCCACAGTTTGGTTTTGGCTCACATTGTCGGGCCTGGTGGGGTTTGTCTTTGGGGATATTTTTTTATTCCAGTCCTATATTGATATTGGCGCTCGGACTGCCCAGGTTATCTTTGTCTCTTCTCCCTTAATCACAGCCTTGCTGGGTTTCCTCTTTTTAGGGGAACGGATCGGCCCGCGGGGTATTATTGGTATGCTGGTGGTTGTCTCTGCCATTGTGTGGGTCATTTTGGGCAAGGCTAAAGAGAAGCCCCAGGAAATGCCAGAGGGGGAAAACCGGAGGCCGCATCACCACCGTATCCGGGGAACTCTTTTTGCCTTCTTTGGTGCCCTCGGACAGAGCGGCGGACTTATCCTGTCTAAAATCGGCGCACCCCATTATGATCCCCTGCGGGCTACCGAAATCCGGGTGATTGCAGGTTTTTTGGGCTTTCTCGTAATGGCGGCGGTGCTTGGTAAACTGGCAGAGCCGGTGCGGGCAATTGCCAACAGGCCCGCCCTAAAAGCCCTCAGTCTGGGAGCCTTTTTCGGCCCCTTCCTTGGAGTAAGCCTGGGGCTCTTTGCGGTCCAGCGGGCTAATACGGGGATTGCGGCCACCCTCATGGGGCTTACACCGATTCTTATCGTGTTCCCATCGGTTATTTTGTACAAAGAAAAGCTTACGCTTCGGGAGGTCCTGGGTGCACTCTTTGCGGTGTTGGGCCTTACCCTGCTGTTTCTGTCTTAGCGTGGAGGTTGCCATGTTCTTTTTTAACAAGGATCTTAAAGCTCTGCGGCTTGATGAAAAGTCGGAACGGACTATCAAGGCCCATGGGGGCACTTTGATGGCCTCGGAAATGCATTTTGCCCCCGGCGGGGTTGGGGTTCTCCATAGCCACCCCCATGAGCAGATTGTGTATGTGCTGGAAGGGGAAGCCGATTTTACTTTAGGGGACGAGACCCGGCGGATCACTCAGGGTGATTCGGTCTATGTGGCTCCCCATGTTGTTCATGGCGTAGTGGCCCTCACTGAATTCCGGGCCCTTGATGTATTTTGTCCCCAGCGGGAAGATTTTTTAAGGTAATATTGATGAACACCCTTAACCCAATCGAAGCCCTTATTCCAGCGCCGAAGCATGCTGCCGTTTCCGGTTCCCTTTTTTATGCCGCAACCCTTACTCTGGATGGTGACGGCGATTTTCTCCCTCAGATGCGCTCTCTTCGGGACGAAATTCTTTCATCCTTCGGCGAAACCGTATTGAGCCCTCAAAGCTCCGCCGAAGAGTTTGCCTACTTTGAAAAACAAACCCATGATGAGACGCCCCTGTGGGGAGCTAATTTCAGGAGGGAAGCGGCTCCGACTGTATCGGTACGTCTTCGCTGGGCCGATGCGGATACCTGGCGGAACCGGCTTACCGCAGCGTCTTTCGCTGTCCCAAGCAACAATGGCGCATATCTCCTTGAGATCTCGCCTGGGGGCATTGAAATGCTGGTGCCCCGTTTCAGCCCTGCTGAGGCGGCCGAAGCTGTGGCGGCCACCGCTGCAGTGGTGTCGGCACCGGCAGCCATCACTGTGGCCGCACCAAGTCCCCTGCCGGCAGCCGAAGCAGCCGCGGCCGCCATGCTACCAACCGAAGCAGCCGCGGCCGCCTGCGCCACCCTTATGCAGCTATTGCACCTGGGCTGGGACGGCTGGCGCTTTAGGCTTCCGTCCTGCAGGATACTCGATTGGCCAGAACTTGCCTGGCGGGGCCTAATGGTGGACAGCGCCCGCCATTTTATGCCCCTTGCGGAACTAAAGAAAACCTTGAGCATGGCATGGCTCTACAAACTGAATCGTTTCCACTGGCACCTCACGGATGACCAGGGCTGGCGGCTCGAACTCCTTACTTTGCCTGAAGCAACCGGTTCTGGCAGCACGAGGCCCGGCGGAGACCCGAACCGGAATGGTTTTTATACCCAAGAGGATGTCCGGGACCTGGTGGCCTATGCAGCAGACCGGGGTATTACCGTAGTCCCTGAATTGGACCTTCCCGGCCACGTGCAGGCCGTGTTAGCGGGCCACAGCGAATTTGCCTGCACCCCGGGGCCGCACCAGGTCAGGACCGAGTGGGGCATTTCGGAAGATGTGCTCTGCATGGGAAACCCTGCGGGCCTCGCCTTTACCCTAAAAGCCTGGGACGAGGTCTGCGAGCTTTTCCCCGGGCCCTATGTGCATATCGGGGGTGATGAGGTTCCGACGACCCGCTGGGAGCAGTGCCCGAAATGCGCTGCGAAAAAGGCAGAGCTGGGACTGAAAGACTGGATAGACCTGCATGGCCATTTTGTGGCCGCCGTGGCAGACCATTTAGCTAAGAAGGGAAAGATAGTCTTTGGCTGGGACGAAGTACTGGATTCATCTCTGCCGAACAAGGCCCATGTGGTGCATTGGCGGACCTGGCTTACAGAACAGTCCCCCAAAGCCCTAGCGCAGGGCCGTTTGCTCATCAGGAGTCCCTTTTTTCCCTATTATCTGGATTTCGTCCAGACCGATGACCGCAGCCAAACGCCGGGACTTGCCTACCGCAGTCCCGATGCGGCAAGTCTTCGCCGGGTTTACGAGTATGATCCCTTGGCGGACCTAGGTACCTCTACACCGAGCGGCTTCCTCGGGATTCAGGCTAATGCGTGGAGCGAATATATCAGGGACGGCCGCCGCCTTGAGTTTATGTTGTTCCCCCGGCTCATTGCGATAGCAGAAACCGCCTGGAACGGCAAGCAGCGCGCAGTCTATGAAGCCTTTGCACGCCGCCTCGAAGCGGGCCATACAGGCCGACGGGGCATTCTGGTCCAGCGGAACATCAACTACTGTCCGTACTGGTAATGATAGGGAAGGGCTGCTTTGTACAATGCGTAACATGTAGTATACTAGTTGTATGTAGGAGGTCCTATTATGCCGCAGACACAGGGAACCAGTGCCTTAAAAGAAGGGGATCGCTTTACTATCGCTGACTGGAAGTCCTGGCCGCCCAACGAGCGATGGGAACTTATCTCCGGAATAGCCTACAATATGAGTCCCGCTCCACGGGTCCCTCACCAGGAAAAAGCATTTGATTTAGCCCGTAAATTGGGAAACTATTTAGAAGGTAAACCCTGCAAAGTGTATATGGCTCCTCTGGATGTGTTTTTGGAAGAGGATGCCGAAACGGGGGACACTGTGGTAGAGCCTGATGTGTTTGCCCTTTGCGATACAAGCAAAATACAGGAAGACGGTATTCATGGTGCGCCGGATTTTGTAGCTGAGGTGCTTTCAGAAAGTACGGCCCACAAGGACTTCGGTATAAAACGGGATCTCTACGAACGGGCCGGGGTTCGGGAATACTGGATTATTCACTCCGATACGGGTTTTGTTTATCAATATATTCTTAAAGATAGCCGCTTCGGCCCTCTGCAGGAGTACCGGAAGGGCGAAACGGTAAAAAGCGCGGTGTTCCCGGATTTTTCCTGGATCTGCCCATAAGTGAACTGGGGCTGCCCTCAGCCCTACCTGTTTTTATCCCTCTCCCTTGCCCCCCGCGGGGGCTTTCAGTATACTAAAAAACCACATTACTTTTTCAGGATGGACACACATGAATGCAGCACTTGAAACCTTAAAAGAACGGGGCTTTTTTCAGCAATGCACCGATGTAGAAGGCCTTTCCAAAGCCATGGACGAGGGCCCCATTACCTTTTATGTGGGAACCGATCCCACTGGTCCAAGTCTGCATATTGGGCACATGGTCCCTTTCTTTGCCTTTAAGCACATGCTCTCCGCAGGACACCGGGGTATAGCCCTTATCGGCGGCGGCACCGCCCGGATCGGGGACCCTTCAGGCAAGACTGAAATGCGAAAAATGCTTTCCTATGAACAGCTCGATGCCAATGCGGCCTCCATCAGCGCCCAGCTGAACCGCTTTCTCGGCGGCTTTGACGGAAAGCATGCCCTTACGGACAACAACAAAAATTGGCTAGCGGACCTCAATTACATCGATTTTCTCCGGGATATCGGCCGGCATTTTTCCGTAAACCGGATGCTCAGCTTTGAAGCCTACCGGATGCGGATGGAAACGGGGCTTTCGTTCATCGAATTTAACTACCAGCTCCTCCAGAGTTATGACTTTCTTGAACTGTACCGGCGCCACGGCTGCCGCCTCCAAATCGGCGGCGACGACCAGTGGGGCAACATTGTGGCGGGCATTGAACTGATTCGCCGGGTCGAAGGGGCCGAATGTTTTGGCCTCACCTTCCCCTTGGTGACCACGGCGGACGGCAAAAAAATGGGCAAAACCGAAAAAGGAGCCCTCTTTTTAGACCCCGCCATCACGAGCCCCTATGATTTCTTCCAGTATTGGCGGAACGTGCAGGATGCGGACATAGAGCGCTTCCTATTGCTGTTTACCTTCCTGCCGGTGGCGGAAATCCGCTCCCTTGTTGCCCCAGGGAAAAATCCCAACGAAGCCAAGGAACGGCTTGCCTACGAGGTAACCGCCCTGATTCATGGAAAAGAAGAGGCCGATAAGGCCCTGGCCGGCGCACGGGCAGCCTTTGGCGGCGGGGGAGACAAGAGCGCCATGCCCACGGTGGAACTAGGCAGAGCCAAATTCGAGTCTGGCTATCCTGTGGTAGACCTCTTCTTTGATGCGGGCCTTGCACCCACTAAGAGCGAGGCTCGGCGCCTTGTGCAGCAGGGCGGCGCCTTCGTTTCCCAGGCTGCATCTTCTGAACTGGTAGCCATCACCGACGTGGCGGCCCTTATCGGTACAGACCGCATCCGGGACGGGGAGCTTATTCTCCGGGCCGGCAAAAAACGCTACTGCCGGGTACTGGTAGGGTAATCTCACCGATACACCGTACACTCCCAGGGGGCGAGGCGGGTATCGTATTCGATGGGGCTGTCGGGTTTCCGATGGGTGGAAAGCAGCACCGTGCCGCCCCGCCTGAACGGGTTTGGCCGCGTCTGGCCCGACACATTAAGCACCACCAGAACCTCATCTGCCGTTTCACGGCGCATCGCCGCGTAGCGGCGATAGGCAAGCACGTTTTCCGCAAGGCCCGATTCCACAAACTCGATAGCTCCTTCCCGCAAAGCCGGTTCCTTGTCCCGCAGCCGGATGAGATCCCGGTACCAGGCAAGCAGCGAAGTCCCCTCCCGTTCCTGGGAGGCCACATTGCGTTCCTTGTAATCAGGATTTACTGGCAGCCAGGGCTTCCCGCTTGTAAAGCCCGCGGAAAGGCCATCGGTCCACTGCATCGGAGTGCGGGACCGGTCCCGACCGGGATGGAAAGGATAGTATTTTTTTCCCAGGGGATCCTGCAGGTCCTTACGACCGATACGGCCGTCTTCCATGCCGATTTCTTCCCCATAATAGAGGAAGGGCGTTCCCCGCTGGGTAAGGAGCAGGGCCGCAAGGAGCCGCTTTTGAGCCTCCCGATCTGGGCCTGCGCAGAGCCGACTTGCCGCCCGGGACTGGTCGTGGTTAGAAAGCACATGACAGGGCCAAGCGCTGGGGGAGAGGACTGAGTACCAGGTTTTCAATACCGCATAAAGATCCGCCGCAGTAAGCTGTGTGTATATGGTAGAAAAATCAAAGGCTAAATGGAGCAGATTCTGGCCGCTGCCAATATAGGTTGCCGCCAGGTCCGTGGCATGGACCCCCTCATCGGGATAAACCTCGCCGACCAGCATGGTTGCCTCCGATGTTCCCGCATAACTATCCATAAGAGACCGAATCCGACGGACGATCTCGTAGGTTTCACTCTGGTTGCGGTCGTATTGATGGTGTTGCAGGTCATGCCGGCGCGGATAGGTAAGTCTAAGACGGTAGGGATTGCTGCGGAATTGAGCATCTTTGATGAGATAATTGATGACATCGAGCCGGAAGCCCTTGACCCCTAGGTCGAGCCAAAAGCGCATTTCTGCGAGCATGGCTTCCTGAACCTGAGGATTGCGCCAGTTGAGGTCCGGCTGCTCTTCGGTAAAAAGGTGCAGGTAATACTGGCCTGTAGCCGGGTCCCATTTCCAGGCATTACCTCCGAATGCGGCCATCCAGTTGTTAGGGTAGCCCCTCCCTAAAAAGCCGGGCTTCCCATCACGCCAAATGTACCAGTCACGTTTCGGGTTATCACGGCTGCTCCGGGATTCGATGAACCATGGATGCAGGTGGGACGTGTGGTTCAGCACCATATCCATGATAATTCCGATCCCGCGCCGGTCCGCCTCCGCCACAAGACGTTTAAAGGTTTCAAGGGAACCAAAAACCGGATCAATGTCATGGTAATTGGAAATATCGTAACCAAAATCAAAAAGAGGAGAAGGATAGATGGGCGAAAGCCAAATACCCCGGATCCCCAGGTCTTTAAGGTAGTCCAGTTTCCGTATAATGCCTTCCAGATCCCCCACTCCGTCGCCGTTGGTATCCAGAAAACTGCGGGGATAAATTTGATAAATCGGCCCCTGTTTCCACCAGGGTAAGTCATTATTGTGTCTTTGCATATAATGCATTGTCATAGCAGCATACTGACTTGTCAATATAAGCATAAGATTGCCCGCTCCACATTTCCGTAGTACCATACAACCATGAGTCAGCCAGAACGCCTTATATACATTAATCGCCGTATCCGTGATCAAGGCGGAGTAAGCAGCGCCGAGGTAGCCCGCTATTTCGAGGTCAGCCAGCGGCAGGTTAAGCGGGATATCGAGTACCTTCGGGAACGCTGGGGTGCCCCTATTGTATACCGGCAGGAACGCAAACGATACGAATACGACAAACCCTGGGACAAACTCGATTTTGCAGATGAAAAGTCTCTCCTTGCGGTGGCCTTTGTGGAATCAATCCTCAATGCCTATAACTATGTGCCCATCGTTTCTGAGGAACTCATCACCCAGCTTAAAGAGCGTATTTCAGGTCCCTACCAAAGTATTATCGCCAAGGTCCGCTATGAACTGCCCGATATGGAACAGATACGGGATGAGGTTACCTATGCCTTTTGCCAGGCTCTGGTCGCAGGGTCTGCCCTGGATATCGGCTATGTGTCTTCCCAGGGGACCGAAAGCCAGCGGACCATAGTTCCCTTGCGGCTCATCAACTATGGAGGCAAGTGGTACACCCTTGCCTGGGACTGCGGCAAAAAAGAACTCAGGACCTTTGCCATGGGGCGGATCCAGTCGGTGCAGCGTAACCGGGACATCCCCAGCCAGGAGATTCCCGCGGACAGTGAGATAGAGGCTTTTTTGAATTCTTCCTACGGTATTTTTAAGGGCGCGGCCCAGGAGCGGGCGAAACTGCGCTTTTATGGCGGGGCAGCCCGGGCGGTCCGGCACCAGATTTGGCATCCGGACCAAATTCTTACGGAAGTGGTTTCTGTTGATGAACCTTCGCACCCAGAGGGGCCGGTGGTTGACCTATCGCTGCCCGTGCGGGATTGGCCAGAGCTTTTAGGCCGAGCCCTGCGCTGCGGCCGCTTCTGCGAGGTCTTGGAGCCCCCATCGTTCCGCCAGCGCTGGCAGGAAGAGCTCCGGGCCATGATGACCCTGGCGGAGCGCAGTACCTAACTGCTACACAGCCATTAAGCGGTTTTTATCAAATTTTATTGAAAAAAAATCTCGCAATTTTACGAGGGACATTCTGTGTCCCGCCACCCGAGCTATGTTTGCATCAAGACAAACGAACGCGGAGGATGGGAAATGGAAATCATCAATATGTATGGTATTTGGTTTTCTGGCGGGGTCTATCTCTTTTCGGAGAGCGCAAGCGGGTCCCTGAACCTGGAGGGCCGCGCCCCTCTTGAAAATCCCGCTTCGGATTCGGCACTTCAGGAGCTGCCGGCGCTACCAAAAACGCTCCAGGTACTCTTAGCGCCCCTGGGCCCTAAGGTTGATGAACAGCCCCTGGTGTTCCCCCATGAACAGGACAATTACTCAACCTACCAATGCAGCACTCTTTCGGACCATTCCTTTCGTTTTGTCCGCTACCATGCACCCCTGGGCAAGTCCCCTGCTGCGGAGTGCCTTGGCTTTGTGCGGCGTCTCCCGGTGCTGATCAATGCGGTAGAGCAGGGAGACCTGGTGACCGCCGGACAGGTTCTGAGCCAGAGCAGGAAACTGGCCCAATTCCCGGGACTTGTAAAAGAACTTTTGGGACAGGACGCCTTTTTGGTTTTAGCCCTCTATTACCTTAATGTGTTCGATTCCCAAAAAGAAGCGCTCCTTGCATCCTGTTTTTCAGGCGATGCCCGGGGCGCCGGCGATTCGGATTATGGTAAGCTTTATAAGCTGGCAGAAAAACAGATCGAAAGCCGGGACCTTAACGGCTTTTACAAGGAATGCAGCATAAAAATACAAAATTACCTCGTGGACCGCCGGCGCCCCCTCGTCCTCCCCGTGGTGGGCACCGCCTTCCGCAAGACCCAGCAAAACCTGTATTACCTTGTGGAAGATGTAAAACGGGAGGGCCGGAAGCGCCGTCTCCTTGAGGGGCTGGAAGGCTGGAATAAAAGGCTCAAGACCTATATGGAGGGCCTCCGGGTGTATCTATCCCCAGAGCCCTACAACCCCCACGACCCCTATGCGATTGCGGTCCTCCTCGAAGACGATGAAGGCTGCCGCCACCTGGGCTACATTAAGCGCGAAATGGCCCGCATCCTGAGCCCTCTTTTAGAATCGGGCATAACTCTCTCGGCTCGCCTCGCCCGTCTCTCCCACGACAGCGCCGAAGTAATGGTGAGGGTGGGGTAGGGGGGAAAAACATCTTGCTCATATTTTGAAATAAGGTAATACTATAGCCATGCCAGTATTACAACAAACATGCAAACCTCGACAGTCTGTTTTTGATCGGACCCGGCGCGATACAGTACTTAATTTAAGCGATCTCTTGCAAAATCGTCTTGATGCTGAATCTGCGCATCAGTTTTTCTCAGAAAATTACATCACCGCGGGCATGAAGGTCCTTATTCAAAAAAGTTTTGATCGGCTTTCTGGTAAACAGGATCAACCCGCTGCGTACCTTTTGTCTCAGGCTATGGGTGGGGGTAAAACCCATAGTATGATTGCCCTTGGACTATTAGCCCGCTACCCTGAGATACGTAGGGCATTAAATACAGATTTCCACTTAGGAAATGATGTATACCATGTGATCGGTTTCGATGGCAGAGAGTCCGATTATCCCTTTGGTTTATGGGGAGCTCTTGCAGAACAATTAGGGGAAAAAGAAGTTTTTTCCTCTCTCTATAGTCCCTTACAAGCCCCAGGTGTAACATCCTGGGTGCATTTATTAAAAAATAAATCCGTCATTATCTTGTTGGATGAATTGCCTCCTTATTTTAATAACGCCCGCTCAATCCAAATTGGTTCTTCCAATCTAGCTGAGGTTACCGCAACAGCCCTGTCTAATCTGCTTGTCGCGGCGAACCGGGAAGAACTCTCTCGAGTAGTCATTGTAATCTCTGATCTTTCTTCCACTGCATATACGGATGGGTCACTGCTCATTAATCAAGCATTGGAAAATTTCAGACAAGAAACCCAACGAAATGTGGTACCTATTGAGCCGGTGGCAACACAGGGGGATGAGATCTTTCATATTCTCAGGACCCGTCTTTTCGAAACCCTGCCAGATAACGCTATCCGTGATGCTGTAGCGGTTGCTTATGCCAAGTCGGTAGAACAGGCGAAACAAATGGAGCTTACAGCCGAGACTCCTGCTTCTTTTGCAAGCCAGATAAGGGAATCCTACCCCTTTCATTACTCGTTAAGGGATCTATATGGCCGCTTTAAGGCAAATCCAGGGTTCCAACAAACCCGAGGACTACTTCGGCTTATGAGAGCTGTAACAGCAAACCTGTGGGAATCGGGTAAGGCACAGGAAATTGAACTCATCCACCCCAATGATATCGATCTGAACGTCCAGGAACTATTTAATGAGTTTGCCACAATAAATCCGAGTCTCACTGAGGCCGTACGTGTTGATATTGCAAATCATGGTACATCTCATGCGGAGCAGCTCGATGCTAAATTAGGCGGCGGAAGTCAGGCCCAGGATGCGGCAAAACTCTTATTCGTAGCTTCTTTGTCTAATGTACAAAATCCAGAGTTAGGACTCCACGATAGTGAGCTTATCGCATGGCTATGCAGACCTGGCAGAGATGTGTCTCGCCTGAAGACGGATGTGCTGGAACAGCTTCCGGCCAGTGCCTGGTATCTCCATGTCTCTAATGATGGGAGACTTTATTTTAAAAATGTTCGGAACCTTGCTGCAACGCTTCACAGTTATGTGGATTCATATAACAGAGAAACAAAGATTAAAGAATTGCGGGAATACCTAGGTGACCTGTTTAAACCAATACGAGGCGATGTATATCAGGAATGTCTTGTACTGCCAAATTGGGATGAAGCTCAGCCAGGAATAGATAAAACAGTTTTAATTGTAACTGATCCCTTCTCTATGACGGGAAATTCCCAGCAAATACCCTTGCACCAAGAATGGCTTCGTTTTTATGAGAACCTGGAATATAAAAACAGGGTGCTTTTTCTTACCGGCGATCGGGATACAATGGAAGAGGTTCTAAAAAATGCTGCACTTCTTAAAGCTATTCGTACTATCCTTGCGGAGCAGGAAAGTGAACATCTTTCAGAACGGGACCCACAAAGAATAGAAGCAAACAAGAGCAAAGACAGGATCAAGTTAAGTCTCAGAAGTGCAATACAGCAGACTTTTAGCATGGTTCTGTATCCAAGCTCATCGGGTTTGCGAAAGGAAGAAATTAAATTTGTTTTTGACGCCAACTCCTTTAATGGGGAAGATCAGATCCGGGAAGCTCTTAAACAATGCCAGAAGTTTAGCGATGGCAGCGGCAATATTGAAGGTTGGATCGGTAAGGTAGAAGATCGTTTATTTGATAATCAAAATCCAGTACGGTGGCGGGACATTAAAGCCCGGGCTGCCACTAAACCTAATTGGCCATTACACCTCCCTCGATTCTTGGATGATGTAAAAAATCATGCCCTTCGTATTGGTAAATGGCGTGAGGAAGGAGAGCTCGTGAGAAAAGGTCCCTTCCCTAAAGATCCTGCTACTGTTTCTATTGCTGTAAAAAGTAGGGATGAGACGACAGGAATCACACTACTTGAAATACGCCCAGTAGGTGGTACAAAAGTATTATATGAAATAGGCGATCAGGAGCCAACTCCATCAAGCGAAGTAGTTACAAACTATTCATCCTTTGAAACAAAGGATTTACGGCTTACCTTTAAGTGTATTGATGAAAATGATCCAAACCGAGAAAGTAAAATAGTCCGATGGACTAATAAGATTACTTTGCAAAGCCGTGCATTTGAACAAGCTGGTGAACGGTATATAGAGCTTTTAACGGTCCCTCCGGTTCCAATCTTTTACACTACCGATGGTACGGATCCTAAAAATCATGGGGTACCTTATAATGGAGCTTTTCCAATTCCTTCTGGTTGTAGAGTCATTCAGGCTATAGGTAAAAAAGATGGTATCGAAAGCGAACTGCTTATTCGGGACATCCAACAAATAAAAACAAAAGCGGTAGATCCTGCCCGTCCTTTAACATGGAAAACAAACCGCTTTACAAACCTTACCACAAGCAGTGCTTGGGAACTTATTGCTCATTTAGAAGAGTTTAGTGTTACCGCAGAAAATATTTCCCTTTATGTTGAGTTCCCCGAAACAGGAGGGGAGGAATTTAATTATGCCGCCCCCGATGGGATTAAAAAAAGCGGCGGGGAACTTCGAAAAATACTAGAAATGATAGGGGCCTATGGAAATACTCCAAATATTACGTTGAGTCTTCAGCGATTATATTTTTCAACAGGACAAGTTTTTTTAGATTGGGTTAATAAATATAGAATTGCCTACGATTTTGACCGAGAGGTACATCAGTGACCGGTAAAATTGCTGGTTTTGGCTTTGATCCCCAAAAACATAACCATTATTTCAGTTTACTGTTACCTCCTGCAAAGGGTACGCAGGAAAAAGCGGTAGTTAAAATTGTTGAGCATTTTGAATGGAAAGACAGTATTCCCGATATAACGACAGTTCCTTATGACAGCAGAGAACTAAAAGTTCTTATTTCTCTTACTCTTTTTAAAGAAGTAACCGAACCGGTAAAGGCAGAATTTAATCGCCGGCTCACCGCAAAGGGCCTTCCAACCGGTAAGTGGCCCGCTAAAGGTGGTACCGCTTTGCTGAGCCCCGCTTTTGGTAAAGAACTTTTAGTTTTGCTCTGGGCTATAGAAGAAGCGGATCCCACCCTGGTTCAAAATGCTATCCGTAATTGGCTGGGCTTATCTCCAGAAGAACGCTGGTGGCTTTACACCATGACTAATGCGGCTACAGGCCAGGCTTTTGCTGGTCGCAACAGAGGCTGGCGTAAAGCTATCCGTTTTGCCCTCTGCGAAAACCCCATTACCGATATGGCAATTATCCGAAAAAAGCCTGCTTTGGAACTGGAACTTTTTGAGGACGAATAATATGATAACCAAATTGGAAATAAAAAATTTTAAAAATTTTGAAGATATCTCCTTTGATATGGCTCAGGTTACCGTCCTTGTGGGGCCTAACAATTCCGGGAAAACAACCATATTACAGGCTTTAACGCTCTGGGATATGGCTCTGCGAAAATGGATTACAAAAAAAACGAGCAGCAAGGCAAAGGAACGAACCGGTATTACCATCAATAGGCAGGATCTGTTTGCCATCCCGGTGCCGGAAGCAAAACTCCTCTGGCACGATCTGCATGTCCGATCGGGGGTTGGTGAAAACAGCGCTATCTTTTTAACAATTACATTAGAAGGCATAACGGACCAAAAAGCTTGGAAAGCGGGATTGCAATTCTACTATGCTAACCCTGAATCATTATATGTGAAACCAATTGTAGGGCTGGATAATCCTGAAAATCTAGAGCTAGGCCAAAAAGAATCAGTAGCTTATTTGCCCCCCATGTCTGGCCTTGCGGCGGTAGAAGAACGTCTTGAAGAAGGCAGCATACGCCGGCGTATCGGCGAAGGCCGCACCGCCGAGGTACTGAGAAATCTGCTCTGGAAAATTTATGACAGTACCGATAAGAGCTCCTGGGATACCCTCTGTAAGATCGTTAAAAAAGAATTCCTTACCGACCTATTGCCGCCCCAGTATCATAGTGCAACGAGCCTTATCACCTGCAGAATAAAGGAAAAAAATCATCCCGAAATGGATATTACCGCCAGCGGGAGGGGTTTCCAGCAGTTTCTCCTGCTTTACAGTTATTTGTACTATCAGAAACATACCATTTTACTCCTGGATGAACCCGATGCGCACCTGGAAATTATTCGCCAAAAATCCTTGTTTAATGCCCTTGCGGATTATTGTAAAAAAAATAATAACCAGCTCATCATTGCCACCCATTCGGAGGCTATTCTGGATACCGCTGCGGAAAATGGGGATCTCATTCTTGCCTTTGTAGGAACCCCTCACCGGGTTCAAAAACTGGAACACTTAAAAAAATCCCTCTCTGATATTCCAGCATCGGATTATATGCTGGCCCTGGAAAAGCAACGCATTCTGTATGTAGAGGGCACGACAGATCTAGCCATGCTCAAGGCTTTTGCAAAGGTATTACAGCATCCTGTGCAAGAAAAATTGCAACAGACCTTTGTGGTCTACATGAATACCAACGATTTATCCTACTGCAGAAAGCACTTTTTAGCACTTAAAGAGGCGGTCCCTGAGCTGGAAGCGGTTCTTCTTACCGACCATCTAACGACAAAACCAGAGATGCCGCCGGGGCTTCTTCATCTTGAATGGAAACGGAACGAAATAGAATGCTATCTTCCCCTTCCAGCTGTTTTATACCGTTATTTTTCAGACAATACAGAACAAAGAAGCGAGCTGTTTACCTCCGAGACGCAAGCTCTATTGCAGGAAATAATTACCCAGGAAACAGCTCCAGCAGCACTTTCCGATCCAAACCATGAGTTCTGGAAAAATGAAAAGTTATCTGACAAATGGCTAAGCCCCATATTGCGAAAATATTACGAAGCTATCGGGTACCCCATGGAATTGCGGAAAAGCGATTTTTATCTCCTCGCGGAGCTGGCGCAGCCAGAGAAACTCGATCCGGAAATTAAAGAAAAACTAGATAATATTGCAAGTATTTTATAACCCCAAGGAGTGTGCGCCATGCCTCATAAGCCTTTTATTGAAGTACAGTTTCCCCTAGCCCGGCTTTCGGCGGAAAGTTATAAGGAACGAAAGGCTAATCTAGGTCAAACGCTGACCGGACTAGGCAAGTGGTGGGGACGAAAACCCCTCATATTGGTCCGAGCCGCACTCCTTGGACTCCTCATGCCTGCTTCGGAGGACCCCCAAAAGGACCGGGAAATCTTTTATAAGATCCTTACGATGGATGAAGATGGGCTCTGGCGGCGCAAAACCAAAACCATGAGCGCCGCCGATATTGCGGAGCATCTTAGCCCCAAAGAATATGAAGGCTTCATAGAAACATCGGGTGGAAAGCCAGCCTGGGTTAGGGGTATGAGCAAAGAGGAAAAAACAAGACTAGAACAAATCGCCTTTGCCCGGCTCCCCTATGAGGAAAAACTAGCCTATTGCTGTCGTCCCGAGGAGATAGAGGGCCCGGGGCCGGAAGCATGGGAAGCTATCAATGCCCACCTGGGGACCCGGTCCCACAATCTCCAGGAGCTTTTTGCCAAAAAAAAAAAAAAAGCCTTTGGACACCGGGCTCGAGTGGGGGACTGTTTCTGCGGCGGCGGCTCCATTCCCTTTGAGGCGGCCCGGCTTGGCCTAGAGGCTTACGGGAGCGACCTTAACCCCGTTGCGGCCCTCTTAACCTGGGGAGCCATAAATCTTGTGGGGGGCGGCAAGGAATTACAGGAAGAAATCCGCCGGGCCCAGGAAGAGGTCTGGCAGAAGGTTGATGC
>JAIWNU010000136.1 GCA_020216655.1 Treponema sp.
TTTTGAATGTACAAAGGCTGGCGCTGAGGTTCGTTTTGAAAATACAGCAGCCCCGACCATACAGCGGATTAAGACCGGCGGAATATTTAGGGTGAAAGGAACAGCGCTAAATCGAATCACCCTTAACCGGCTAACCAATTCGGGCTTTCCCGGAAGCCCCCCTGCAGATCCGGCTGATGATCAGCATTTCTGGTTCTTTGAGCTTATTCCCGGTGCAAGTCTTGATATGGAGTACGTGGATGTCTACTATTCCAATGCCCGGCAATACCCGGTTTCGGTGCCGCCGAATGTGAAGGCAACCCCTTATGCAACGTATTATAGTTATAAATGGCTTGATAACTGGTTTGCTATCTATAGTTACACCGAAGATTCAAACTATAACGGGAAAATCGACCGGATCCGGGTGGAATGTGAAGGATCTATCGCAAATGATTTTACTGAATTCCGGGTAGAGGTTAAAAATAAGGATACCGGCGAAGCCTACCAGGTAACTGGCTACAGCAGACCCGAACCGGGAGCAAATTTCTATATATATCTACAGGAAAAGCCCAACCTGGACGGAGGGGTCGTGCTTCTTTGGCGGGTTGTGCAGAACACAAGCCTGCGGGATGGTACGGTAGGGGATAAATTAGTAGGGAATCTCGGCTCCAATGATTCCTTGCTGATGGACCAAAATGATGTTGACTTTGGAGACTGGATGATCACCATCGATACGGTCTGGCCGATGGTGGGCTACACCCTGGCTGTACCAGGACAGAGCCAAGTCTTTATCCAATTCTCTGAACCGGTGGTTACGAATACGGGTGCTGCTCCGGCGGTATCAGATTTGGGTCTGAACAGTGGGCTTATAGTTGTTTCCGGGAGCGGCAATGGTATCCGGGAAGCCCTGGGAGATACGGCAACCCCGCCATCTGCTGCCGTTATTGCCGCGGGAGCTACAAACCTCAATCTTACGGCAAACTTAAAGGATATGGGTGGTGATCCCACTATATTCCCCAATTGGAACACACTCTATGGTTCTGCTTCCGATTTTGGCGGGCAGATCATCGGTGCTCCGAATCCATCCTACCCGCCTGCAACGGGCTATACCGCATCGCCCGCCTCCTATGGCCGTTCCGTAACCCGGCCCGCCTTTGAACTGCAGGGTGGAGCGGGAAACGCCTCCCACCGCCTCTCCGACATTCTTATATCGGTGCCGCCGGCCAATGCGGCCGATGACCGTTACTATGTCTGGCCCCTTTGGGCCCGGGACAGCGTGACCACCGAAGTGCCGGAGGACCAATACGAAAGCGCCTTCCCCACGGGGAAAGACGCGGCGGACCAAACCGTCGGCCTTGTGCGGGACTTTACCGGTACCCAGTGGCTGCGGGACCAGGACATTACCCTGCAAGCCCGGGTGAACCCTGCTCTGTCGCCAGCGAACCTGTCCCTCCGCTTCGACAGTGCCGTGCCGGACAGTTTCCACGCTGCCGCGGCCAACGGCCCGGTGGGGCTCTGGCTCCCGGTCTTTAACAACGGCGGTCCAGCCGGGGCGGCCTTCTCGGGTATAGTCCCCTGGCCGAACGATGGTGTCCACGGGGGCGGCACGAGCCTCTATAGCGGGACCAAACAAGGTGCCGCCCTGCCGACGAGCGCCCTCTGGAACTTTACCATTCCCGCAAACGACCCCCGGGTTCGGAGCGTATCCACCCTGGAATTCTTCCTTACCCTGGACGACGGTAACAATGCGGATAACCCCCTCTATGTGGCCCGGCTCGATATTGCTCCCGGTGCGCCAATCCCGGCAGACTGGTACCGGAGGATTAAGCCCTTTAGCTTCGATATCCATGATGTCACGAAGCAGCGGAGCAACGCCACCATTCTGAACAATGTCATCGACCCGACCAAGGGAGAGCGGGTCCGGCTTTCGTACCAGCTTATACAGCCGGGGCAGGTAACTATCCAGGTCTTTACCCTCGACGGCGACCTGGTCCAGGTTCTGTACCGGGGCTACCGGCAGGCCGGGGATTATACCGCCAGTTGGGACGGAAAGAACCGGAGCGGCCGCGTTGTCGCCCGGGGCATGTACTTTATCCGGATCGTGGGCCCTGATATCGATGAAATCCGGAAAGTGCTGGTCGTAAAGGAATAAGCAAAAGGCAGCGGACCCTTACGGCTCCGTACGGATCTTTAAGAGCCATGCGGGACCGCTAAGAGCCGTAGGGATCCGCTGCTGCTTCATCAAATTAAAACAAAATGTCCTGCTTCCATTGTACAGTCCGCAAATTTATCGTATGCTGGCCTGCAAATCAGGCAAAATACTTGATTTGCCTGCCCGTCTCGATGGAGGTTGAAAGTGGAACAATTGTTTAAACTAAAAGAGCACGGTACCACCGTCCGTACGGAAGTGATGGCTGGTATAACCACCTTTATGACCATGGCTTACATTCTGGCGGTCAATCCGGGGATTCTGAGCGCGGCAGGAATGCCAGCCCAGTCGGTCTTTACCGCCACAGCTCTGGCCTCGGCCATTGCGACCATCTGCATGGCCCTGCTCGCAAACCTGCCTGTAGCCCTCGCTCCCGGCATGGGGCTCAATGCTTTCTTTGCCTTTACGGTTGTGCTTGGCATGGGATACCCCTGGCAGCTCGCGCTCACCGCGGTTTTCCTGGAAGGGCTTCTCTTTATCGTGCTTTCCCTCTTTAATGTCCGCGAAGCAATTGTTAAGTCTATTCCGACCAACATTAAAAAGGCTGTTTCGGTCGGTATCGGCCTTTTCATTGCCTTCATCGGTATGCAGAATGCGGGGATTATTGTAAAGAACGATGCAACCCTGGTAGCCCTCGGCGCTATCAGCAAAGGTCCGGCTTTGGTAGCCCTTATCGGGCTTGTTTTGAGCGGTGTCCTCTTAGCCTTCCGTGTAAAAGGGGCCCTGCTTATCGGAATCCTCGGGACCACCATCATTGGTATTCCTTTTGGGGTCACCTCTGTACCTCAAAATTGGAACCCCCTCAGTATGCCTGCCGCTCCGCTTTTCCTCCAGTTCCAGTTTGATAAGATTTTCACCTTTGATTTCTTTATTGTGTTCTTTACCTTCCTGTTCGTAGATATTTTTGACACCATCGGTACCCTGGTTGGTATTACCACCCAGGCTAAGTTGATAAAGGAAAACGGCGATATTCCCCGTGTAAAGCAGGCCCTCCTTTCAGACGCTATCGGTACTGTGGCTGGTGCAGCCCTGGGTACCAGCACGGTAACAAGCTATATCGAAAGCGCTTCCGGCGTTGCCGAAGGTGGCCGCACCGGCTTTACCTCCCTGGTAACGGGACTGCTATTCCTGGTCGCCCTGTTCCTGTCGCCCCTCTTCCTGCTGGTGCCGGGAGCTGCAACCGCCCCAGCCCTTATTCTGGTTGGACTTTTCATGATGGCGCCGGTCAAGGAAATTGACCTTACCGATTTTACCGAGGCTATTCCGGCCTTCCTGACCATGATTATGATGCCCCTTACCTACAGCATCGCAGAGGGCCTCGTGTTTGGTATCCTTTCTTACATCTTTATTAAGGCTTTAACCGGCAAATTTAAGGATATCACCATTGTCACCTGGATTGTGGGGATCCTCTTTGTGCTCAAGCACATTCTTGGCTAAGGGGCTGTCGAAAAACCTGTTACTCTAAACGCGGCTAACGCAGGGTTTCAACGCCTGTGGCCGCGTTTTGAGGGTTGATCTGGTTTTTCACAATTATGATTCAGGAGCGGAGGCAAAGGCCTTCGCTCTTTTTTTTGACAAATTGGGCAGGGGAATCTACTATGAAAGTTAAGGAGTGAGTATGGAAAATAGGGTGTTAGTGCTCGATGCGCTTCCTGATTGGGTTATGGCAAAACTTATGGATGCGGGCTGTTCGGTATTTGTAAAGGCCGGCCTGGCAGAAACGGAACATCCGGCGTTGCTTAAAGAAATCAATCCCCGAATATTGATTGTCCGCTCAACCAAGGTGAGCCGGGCTATGATCGAGGCCGCTTCTGACCTCAGCCTTATTATCCGCTCCGGTGCAGGATACAATACCATCGATGTGGCCGCCGCTTCTGAGCGGAGCATCTATGTATCCAACTGTCCCGGCAAAAACGCGATTGCCGTGGCGGAGCTCGCTATGGGCCTTATACTGGCCCTGGACCGGCGTATTCCCGATAATGTCAACGACTTGAGGCAGGGGCATTGGAATAAAAAGGAATACTCCAAAGCTAAAGGCCTTTATGGCAGGACCCTGGCAGTCATCGGAACCGGCAATATCGGCAAGGAAGTTATCCAGCGGGCGAAAGCCTTCGGTCTCCGTGTGGTGGCTTACAGCCGCTCTCTAACGCCTGAAGCTGCTGAGGCCCTCGGCGCAGTCTATGCCGCTAGCATCATCGATGCGGTCAAAGGGGCAGATGTGGTGAGCCTCCATTTAGCGCTGGCTCCGGAACTGAAAGGGGTTATCAACGCAGAGGTTTTTGGGGCTATGAAAGAGGGAGCTCTGTTCATCAATACAAGCCGTGCTGAATTAGTTGATGAAGCGGCTCTTCTAAAAGCGATTACGGAGAAAAAGCTTAAGGTTGCTACCGACGTGTATCCCCAGGAGCCCGAACAATCTGGTCCATTTCAGACGCCGCTCGCTGCCTTCCCCCAGGTGTACGGAACCCATCATATTGGGGCCAGCACCGAACAGGCCCAAAATGCGGTGGCGGAAGAAACGGTTCGGATTGTGAAGGAATACCTGCAAAACGGCCAGGTTCCTAATTGCGTTAATGTGATGGAAAAAACTCCGGCCCGCTACCTGCTTTCGGTCCGGCATAAGGACAAGGTCGGTGTGCTTGCGAATATACTTAGGGTAATCCGGGACAACAACATCAACGTCCAGCGGATGGAAAATATCATTTTTGCAGGAGCCCAGGGGGCCTGCGCGAATATTCAGATCGAAAAGCCCCTGTCACAGGAGCAGCTTGCCGCTCTCACCGGTTCTGGCGATGATATTTACGAGGCGATTATAACTGAACTTAAGGATTAACAGCAGGGGGGCAGAGGGAGATCATGAATAGAGCGGAACAATTAGTTCAGGACCGGATTGCCCAGGCACGGATTGCCCAGGCCCAATGGGCACAATCCTCTTGGCAGGAAAGAAAGCGCCTTATTTACAAGCTTGTCGAGTACCTTGCACAGCATGGGGAAGATCTGGCTGGGACAATAAGCCGTGAGAATGGGAAAACTCTGGTGGATGCCTTGGCAACGGAGATTGTGCCTGCGGCCCTGGCGGTCCGCTATTACTGCAAGCAAGGTATGCGGTTTATGAAGCCCCAACCGGTGAAAGGCGGCAGCATACTCCTTGCAAACAAACGAAGCATCCTGTTTTACGAGCCCTACGGCGTGGTGGGCATTATTTCTCCCTGGAATTATCCCTTTGCCATTCCCTTCTCCGAGGTTGTCATGGCCCTCCTGGCGGGAAACGGAGTGCTCCTCAAAGTTGCCAGCAACACTTTAGAGGTCGGCAGGGCTCTCGCGGAAGCCTTTAAGAGCATTGATTTGCCCCAGGGCCTCTTTCAGTATATTGAGATCCCCGGCAAGGAAGCGGGTCCTGCCATGATTAATGGGGGAGTTGATAAGCTTTTCTTTACCGGTTCAACCGCGGTAGGCCGTGAGCTTATGGCCCTTGCCGCTCCGCATCTTGTTCCCCTTGTTTTGGAACTCGGCGGGGCCGATGCAGCGATTGTCCGAGCCGACGCAGACCTGGACCGGGCCGCCGCAGGGCTTGTATGGGCTGGGCTTTCCAACGCAGGCCAGTCCTGCGGCGGTGTTCAGCGGGTACTGGTACATCAAACTGTATACGACGAATTTCTTGGCCGCCTGTCACAGCGGGTGCAATCGCTGCGGGTCGGCCCCGCCTTCTCGGAGGGCGAAGTCCAGTGGGCCTGCGATATGGGATGTATGACAAGCGTGCAGCAGAAACAGGAAGTGGCAAGGCAAGTTCGAGCCTGTCTTGAGCGGGGGGCAAAAATCTACGCCCGAAGTCCTGGAGGTGATATGGACGGCGGGGGCCTTGATTTTCCAGCCCTGCTGCTTACCGACGTGAGTCCTGATATGCCAATTATGAGGGAAGAGATTTTCGGCCCTGTCATGGCAGTAGTCCCCGTCGCAGACGATGATGAGGCTATTGCGATCGCTAATGACTGCATCTACGGTCTAACCGGTTCGGTCTGGACCAGGGATCGTGGACGGGCTTTGGAACTGGCCCGCAGAATCAGGGCCGGAGCTGTCATGATTAACGACCACCTCATGTCCCACGGGCTCGCCGAGACCCCCTGGGGCGGCTTTGGAGCTTCGGGCTTAGGAAGGACCCATGGTGAGTTGGGGTTCCGGGAAATGCTGCAGCCCCAGGTCGTCGTTCAGGACCTTTTACCAGGAGTAAAAAAGAACCTGTGGTGGCACCCCTATTCACGGAACGTTTTTGAGGGACTTCTTTCTATCCTTTTATTAACTGGGCAGCGGGGCTTTCGCAATAAAATAAAGGCCCTTGGAAGGCTTGTCCCATTCTTCTTCCGCTATTGGGATAGAAGTTGATGGTATTTTCCGGTATACTGGCCAAGACATGAACGTTATAAACCAGGTACTGGTACTCTTTTTTCTTATATTGATTGGCTATGGCGGGCGGAAATTCCGTATTATTGATGATAGGGCTGTAGGCTATTTTTCGTCCTTTGTACTTAATATATCTCTGCCTGCCCTTATCCTTGTTTCCTTGCAGCGGCCCTTTAGCAAAGAACTTTTAGGCGATGCGGGGCTTACCCTGTTTCTTTCTTTTGCGGCCTATGGGTTCTTCTTTCTTTTTGCGGTTCTATATCCCTTTTTTGTGCCCCTTTCCCGGAAGGAACGGGGCGTACACCGGTACGCCCTTATCTTTTCCAATGTGGGGTTTATGGGTTACCCGGTTGTGGAGGCCCTTTTAGGACAGAAGACGCTCTTTTATCTTGCTATTTATAATATTCCCTTTAACTTTCTAGCCTTTTCCATCGGCGCCTGGCTTATAGCCCGTGAAGGGGAACGGCCCCTCATGCTGAATTGGAAAACCTTTATTAATCCCAGTGTGGTCGCCACTGTGCTGGGTTTCTTGTTTTTTCTTGGTTCCGTTGCTTTTCCTGCCCCGGTGTTTCAGACCCTTAAGATGACCGGGGACATAACATCTCCCCTGTCTATGATTGTGATTGGAACTATCTTGGGGAAAATGCCCTTCCGGTCGATATTGGGAAAATGGCAGCGCTATGCCACCACCGCAGCCCGCCTGGCACTATTACCGGCCTTGGTAGGCTTCGTTTTATATGCTGCCGGATTCCGCGGTCTTTTTCTCACGCTCCCCGTGATAGTAGCCGCCATGCCAGTGGCAGCAAACACCAGCATATTAGCGGAAGTTTATGGGGCCGATGCGGAGAGCGCAAGCTCTTTGGTGTTTATTTCTACGCTGCTCTGCATCATTACTATTCCCCTGATCGCACTGGCCCTGGGGCTGCGATAAAACTGAGAACCTTAGCTCTTTGCGGCGCTGTTAAAGCGTTTTTCCAGCGTGACCTGGTTTCCCTTGTCATTGTAGACCACGCGGTCAAAGGCGGCTAAGGTCATAAAGAGGCCTCGTCCGTGTTCCAATATTTCAGGATTTGGATTAGCTACCTGTTCAAGGAACTTTTTATGGTTAAACCCTTTCCCCTCGTCGGTTATACGGAATAGGGCTCGCTGGGGTGTTATTGAATATTCTACCTGTACCCGCCGATCCTTGTATGCTGGGTTATCTTTCCGCTCCTGAAGAAACTCGAAATAGCGCCGTTCCCGCTGGGCTTTGCTCTTTTCATCAAAGGTTATTTCCAGGTTCCCGTGTTCAATGGCGTTTATAATGATTTCCCGGACGCACACCATGGCAAAGTTAGCATCTTCCTGGGGCATATATTTACTGAGGTTTGCGCATACATGGCGGCTGATATCATCCGCCGCTGACAGGGTGTTTTCTATTTCAAAATGTTCTCGGCCTTCTATAAAGGCCTGAGCCAGATCGTCTCTGTTGTCAGGAATAACCCTGAGCAGTATTTCTATCCCCTCTGGCGTTTTAATGCTTTCCATTCTGAGGGTACAGGACTTGAAATCCCCCAGGGGAGAGCGGAGTTGGGCTTGAACTTCAATTGGTTGGGATGAATGAAGCAGCCGTTCGGCAATTTCTGCAAAACGTTCTGCCAGTGATATATGCTCTCGCTGATCTTCGTAGAGCTTATCGTATAATTTAGGAGTTTTTTCGCTGATATATGAGAGATCAATTCCCTCTAGGTTAAAATAATCGATAGCCGCTGTATTGCATTCTTTAAAACGGAATTCTTTGTCAAGCAGTACTATAGGATCATTAGTTCCATTAAAAAGGCTCCGGTATTTACGTTCATTGCGTTCAGCCGTAGCTTTTGCTGCGTTGAGCTCATTAAGACGGTTTTCCAAATTAGCATTGGCATAATTTAATTGTTTAAACAAGAAACCGTATCGATTCGCGAGAATGAGAGCGCTGCCAATGGTAAACACAAAAAGTCCATAACGGGATAGGACAATATCCTTAAGAAAAATAATAGAATCCAGAATATCAAAGATAGCGGTAAAAAAGAGAAAACCCGCTCCGATAAGAATGTTTCCCAAGGGAGTATGAACAAGATCGTGCCCTAGCTGGCCAATAAATCCATGTTTACCCTGAGATGCAGCATTTCGTTTCCACCGGCGGTAGCCTGTTGAAATAAAATCCCAGAGTACCGCATAGACAAAGATGTACAAAGCCATACCGAGTGCGCTGATTTGCCAAATCCGTAAAATATCATGAACAAAGGGAAGCGGGGTAAAGAGGGTAAATGCGGAGAGCAGGATGTTATAGATCGCCATGATCCGTGTGCCCCAGCGTGTTTTGTTAATGCTCAGGACCTCGATAAAGGCGCTGACCAGGGGCATGACCATATACAGGCTCGCAAATTCTATCCGAAGTAAATATTCAGAGTCCGGAACGATGAGGTATGCTGAATGGAGCCGGGCTGCCAGATACAAGCCCAACACCATGGAGAATAGTCCATAAAACAGATTATACCGATCCTGCCGGCGAAATAAATAGAGCACAAGATGATAAAAGCCGATAAAAACATAAATGGCACAGAGTGCAAAACTCCAGACATCGTTATTAAAATTCTCCAGGACCGCATAGTCGGTAAGCACATAGGGCTGGGAAAAGAAAAAACCTACCGGAGGGTTATTGGGTTCGCCGATAACCCGGAATGCAAGTATATTTTGCCCCTGTACAAACAGGACAGGATTTATGGGGAAATAAACATCCCGATAACTTCTATGGGATATAATGTTGCCTGAGTTGTCTAGATGCATTTCAGACCGAATCCGTGTGCCATTTAAGTATATTTCCCAGTTATCTCCTAATGCGGCTAAGTGAATTCCAGGAATGATTTTGTCTAGGCGTGATAGGTCCAGATCAAAAGGGACAATGAATGTGTATTCTGCGGGTTTGTACGTTTTAAAACTAAGGAAGGATCGTTTGGGGAGTTCTGGAATCTCGAGGAATCTGATAATCCTTGGACCTTCTGCTGTGGGTTCAAAAATATGCCATGATGGATCCTGTCTATCAGGGGCAGTTTTTGTAAGGTCCAAAGAAAAACCAGGGTGTACATAAACTGGCAGTGTATTAAGGTCGATATAAAAGTTGGATTTTTGTGGAATTCGGGGGGATGCTTCTGCTATTACTCCGAACACACTGATATAAAGGGTACATAATAAGACCTTATACGTATCTGTTTTTCGCATAATGAGCATCCTTGTATGATATGACTTTTTTTAGGGTAACCTGGTTACCAGTAGAATTATAAACAACCTTGTCAAAGGCTGCCAGTGCTAAATAAATCCCCTGATGCCGCTTAAGAAACTCTTGTTCGCCTTTTTTAATCTTTTCTAGTATAGATAGATGATCAAATCCCATGCCCTGATCTGTGATCTGGATAAGAGCTTTTTTCGGTGTGATAAGGTATTTAATACGTACTTTCCCGATGTTCACATTGCCATGTTTAATAGCATTTATAATCATTTCTCGCAGGGCAGCCCATATAATGCTAATCTCATGGTCGGGTAAAAAACAATACAAAAAAGATGCAATTTTATTGCTTATACTTTCTGCTGCGGCTAAGGTGTTTTCTATTACAAAAGTGCCTTTAGTTTTTTTGCAGTTTTCTGCATTGTAAATGGGGTTTGCTAGATAAAACCTTATACAGAAGAGAAATGATTCATCGCTTTTAAATTTTTCAAAACGTAATGTCCACTTTTGAACGGTACCTTTAGAGAGCTCAAGCTGCGCATCTAAATCAAAGGGTCTATCTATAAGCAGTAATTTATTTATTATTTCTGTAATATCTGAGCGTCTTATTGTTTGAGTAGGTGTAAATTGTCCTAATAGGGCAATAAAATCAGTGTTTTGGGGTGAATCAGTATTAAAAAGGATTGATGCAGCTCGATTGTAATCCTGTATGATAAGCTGCTGATCGATAAATATCATTGGATCGGCAGTGCCGTCAAAAATTCTCCTATATGCCAATTCCTTATATTCTGCTTCTAGTTTTGTTTTATTCAGTGTGGTGATTTGAGCTTCTAGCTGGCTGCTCGCGTCGGAGAGCATCTGAAATAGGTTTTTATATCGGCGAGCGATAACAATAACGGTTCCTATGGTAAAAATGATGAGGCTATAACGGCTGAGTACTAAATTTTTTTTAACAACAATAGATGTAAATGCGTGTATTATAGCAGTAAATATGAGTATACTCAGACCAATGAACACATTGCCAATCGGCGTATCTCTCATCACTTTGAATATTTGGAGTATTTCTGCTCTTTTTTTGTTATTCTGTGTTTCACTCGATACTGGTATTAGCCCCTGCATGGATGTAAAAAGTTTATAAAGCAGTAGGTATCCATATATGTATAACATGGTGAAAAGGCTAATAAAGGACCAAATAATCACCAAATCATGACCCAGGGCTGGCGGAAATAGAATCACCAACATTATTAAGGCGCCATATATGATATAAATCATGTAACTGATTCTTTTTTCTTTTGTAGTCCACGGAGTAAGATCGTTCAGGAACCGAATAGCCGCAGGGAGTATAGAGAATAAACTGACCAGTTCTAGTTTGAATAATACTTCCGAATCGGAAATGAGCTGATAGACCGATGGTACTCTTGCAAGAAAATAAATGCCAAGTACCAGCATAAAGAGGCCAAAGGTGCGGTTCTGGTTGTCATAGGGGTTTAAGAAACTAATTAACAGTATATAAAAACCAACAAAAATGTAGATAAGACTTAAAATCACATCAACAATATCGTTGACCTGTGTCTTTAAGAAGTCAAGCGGAGCAATTCTATAGGGGTCTGAAGAATTGAGGCCCACCATGGGATTTGCAGGGTCTCCGACTATTCTAAAGACCAGGCTGTTTAATCCAGACCGTACGAGGTCAACCGAGAAGGGGATGAGCACATCGCGATAATTGCGATGCGCTGTTATGTTCCCCTGTAAATTCCTGTGTATTTCGCTTCGTATTAAGATGCCGTTTAGGTAAACTTCCCAATTGTCTCCTATGGAAGCTAAATGAAGTCCCAGGTATCCATTGGGTTGGCTTGTAAAAGAGAGATACTGTTTAGATGTTATAAAAAAGGGTATCAAATAGGAGAATTCTTCTATTTTGTTTGTTCGAAGACTTAGAAAACTGTGTTTACTGTACTCAGGGTAATCGATGATTCGTACCGATCGCTTCCCATCTCCTGAAGGAGATACTCCAAGCCACCCCTTTCCGGTGGGTGAAAAGCTTGATTTAGTATAATCAAGAGAAAAACCCGAATGTATAAAGAGGGGAAATTGGTTTAAATCTATCACTTCTTCAGCGGCGGTTTGTGGATGTAACTGTTGGGCTGAAAGGGGAGGACCAAACAAAAATAATAAAATAAGTAAAACGATCATGATTTAGTTATAAATTTCCAAAAAATCAAATATGTTAATAAAAATATATTACAAATGGTGTCTCTGCGCAAGGTACAGAAATGACATTTTTGCCTTTACTTGACCCGGTTTCGTTTAAGAACCATACTACAAGTGGAGGCCTTGTGTTGGGTGATTGTAATAGTCAGGACATTTTAAAAAAATCCTCTCTCTTTTCATCTTTGCTAGCCGATGATGAGGCCTATGTTTTATCGCGAATCAGCCGTTTTGAGCTTCGTAAAGGGGCGCTTTTGTTCAAGCTCAATGATCAGGCAGAGCGTTTTTATTATATTCTTCAGGGATCTATAAGAGTATATAGACAAAAACCGGAGGGAAGCAGCGAAGAGCTTGCTATTTTTACCTCCCAGGACCTGCTTGGCGAATTCGATTTTGTCCGCCAGACCCACTATGATGCCGCTGCAGTGGCCCTGGAGGACACAGAATTAGTCTGTTTTCCCGCCCTCGGGCTTACTCTGGAGGACCTTAAACGAGAAAAGCCTGATACAGTTTCCCGAATTCTGCTGCGCTCCCTTTCCATGATCTCGAGCCGGCTCAGGTCTACCCAGCGGCTTATTTCTGAAAATACAACCTGGGTTCAAGAACTAAGGCGCAGGGCCTATGAGGATCCTGGGACGGGGCTTTGGAATCGGGCTTTTTTGGAAGAAGAAATCCGCAGAGAGTTGCAGGCCCCGACAGGGCTCATCCTTATGAAACCAGACCGTTTCAAGATTTTAGTCGATAATCTCGGACATAGTGCGGGGGATGATGCGATGATTGCTATCGCGGGCATTCTGAAATCCCTTGTACGGCATGTGGGCCGAGGTTGGGCACTGCGATTTAAAAGTAATGAAGTTGGGCTTTGTTTACCCCGCTGCGGACTTGAAGAAGTACAGAAAATTGCGCAGAAGCTTTATAGTTTAATCAATCATATTCCAGCAATTCCCGCAAGTGAATCATTCCCAGGTTTTATATTTTCAGCTACAGTTGTCTATGGGGTATGGCCTGATATGGCTGAGGACTGGGATACAATGGTAAGCCAGCAATACGCCTATATGATAGAACTATGGCAAAGCGGGGGTAACAGGGTAATTCCTTTCCCTGTAATACAAAAGAATCGGGAGCTAAAAGATGAGTAAATCTCCGCTGGATAATGAAGCCCTTATCCATTCTCCCCTCTTTGCGTCCATGAGCGAATTGGAATTTAATGCGGTTACCGCCTTTCTGGAACGCCGTCATTATAAAAAGGGTGAGGTGATTTTTTCCGAAGGTGAAGCTGGGCAGGAGATGTTTATACTTCTGACAGGTCATGTTATAGCTACCGTAAATCTGGGGAACGGGAGCCGGCGTAAAATTTACGACTTTGAACCGGGGCGTTTTTTTGGCGAGATGGCGATAATTGAAGCTGCTCCCCGATCGGCCACCTGCACAGCCACGGAAGACACGGATGTTCTGGTCCTTCAAGGGCTGGATTTTTACCGGCTCATCTTTGAACATCCCATGATTGCCCTCAAGTTGTTAGGTGCCATCAGTCAGGTTATGACGAGCTGGCTCGATGAATCCTCTCGATTCCTGAATGATCTTCTTCGTTGGGGTGAAACTGCACGGCTCAGGGCTATTACCGACAGCCTCACCGGGCTTTATAATCGGCGTTTCCTCGAAGAATCTCTTAATAGCCGGCTGGAAGGCGGGGGAGAAAGCAAGCGTACCATTGCGGTACTGATGATGGATCTGGACCGGATTCATGAAATAAACAATGCCTACGGTGAGGCTGGCGGGGACCAGGTAATAAAAACGGTGGCAGGCGTTTTTAAGCAGGTGCTGCGGGACGCGGATATTGCAGCCCGGCTTGCGGGGGATGAGTTTGCCTTTGTGCTCCCTGACACTACCCTGGAAGAGGCGCTGCAGATTAGCGAGCGTCTCAGGATATCTGTTTCAAGGCTCGAAATCCCAATAGTTGTGAATGTTCCTGAAGGGCGTGTTATGGAACAGCGGCTTTCTATTAAAACCTGTCTCGGGGTTGCTGTCTCGCCCCAGCATGGCAGTACTGGGCCCGCCCTCCTTGCCGCTGCCGACGCAGCCCTCCGGAAAGCCAAAGACCAGGGCCGCAACCGTGTCATAGCAGCGGGGTAGGCTCTTGCGTATAAATCAGTATTGGGCGGTCAGAACCAACGCCAGGCGGGCTACCGAGTAGTCCGCGCCTGCTGTGTCTGCATAGGGGCCTAAAACATCACCGGATCCTATTTCCATGATAGTTGTGCTTCCCCGAAGGCCTGTTATAAATCTCCAGGAAGCCTCTAGTCCGAGCGACAGGTTTTTACCAAGGACAGAAGCAACTCCCAGGGATGGCTCAATACCGATGCCCCCTGCCATTTTTTCAGTAAATTGTCTTGGTAAACCAGTATCTGGGTCCGGATAATAATGATCATCCTGGTCGTTACAGCTATTAAGGACGTATACCGCTGTCCCCGCCTGCAGGGAGAGGCCTGGCAGGGCCTGCCACCGCAGTTCTACTATAGGAGCAATAGAGACCCAGTTTTGCCAGTAGCCGATTCCAGTACCATAAAAAGGGACTTTAGGAAAATCATTTGACCATGGAATTGGTGGATTGCTATCTTGTTGGGCATACTGGGTATATCCATTCCGGGCAATCCAGTGCAGGTTCATCATAGAAGCGGTAATGCCGGTGCGGAATATGAGAGACGGGGTAAGAGAAAATCCATAGCCTAAGGTTGTATCGAGCCATTGGGAGTGCTCATTCATAGCCTCATGGGCAGAAAAATTAGTGAGGAAGTAGTTACCATTTGCATCTTTGCCAAGCCAGTCCTTGTCGGTAATGGTGCCGCTTTGCATATAAAAGCCAAAACGGACCGAAATATTTCCGTAAAAACCGGTGTAGGGCCGCTTCCCATAGTTGTAGTGTAAAACCGTGCCGTAATAGACAAGTCCTTCCAGGGGCCAGACCAGTTCGCTCAACAAATCTTTTGAACC
>JAIWNU010000137.1 GCA_020216655.1 Treponema sp.
AGGACTGCAAAACCGAGTAACTCCGCGGCCTCATCGATATTAACCGCTCCTCCCATGAGATAGGTGCCGTCTTCCCGCAGAATAATTTCTTCCGCATCGTTATCAGGCCGGGAAAGTTCTCCGACAATTTCTTCCATCAGGTCTTGCAAGGAGAGACTTCCCGAAAACCCACCGTATTCATCCATAACGAGAATATAATCAACCTGCTCTCGTCTAAAAACCTCAAATGCTTTGAGGGAAGACATGGTTTCGGGCACAAAAATAGGTTTTTTCATAATATGCTTAAGACTTTTTTCGCTGCCGGTAAGTATATGAACCAGGAGGTCTTCCCTCGATACGATACCAGCAACCTGATCAGGCGTCTCATGGCACACGGGGTAGTATTTAGGACTATCGGGATTAAGAATTCGATGCTTTAAGGATGACAGCGGGGTGTCACTATTAAGCCATTCTACCTCAGAACGATAGGTCATAAAGGTTTCTACCGGCCTATCTCCGAGATAGAAAATACCTTCCACCATAGATCGTTCTTTCTCTAGGACTATACCCGATTGCTGACCCTCCTGCAGTGCTATGTGGAGTTCTTCTTCGGTCATGGTATGGGTGGGGGCTTCTTTGATACGCAAGATTTTCAGCAATATGGAGGAAGAGAATGAAAGGAATCCAACGAGGGGTTTAAATACAAGGGCTATTTTTTCCAGAATAGGAACAATAATGGATGCAATAGTCTCAGGTTTTGAAAGGGCTACCTGTTTTGGAACCAGTTCTCCTAAAACTATCGAAAAATAGGTAATACTTATAACCACAATAGTGACCGCAACACCCTCGGCATAGGGGGCGAAATAGGGAATTTGAGCTAAAATGCGGCGAAGCGGTTCGGTGAGGGTAGAGCCGCCGAATGCTCCCGCCAGGATTCCAATAAGGGTAATTCCTATCTGGATAGTAGATAAAAATCGCCCAGGCTGTTCCTTGGCGGCAAGGGCTCGTTTGTAAGATTTCTTTCCACTGTTTGCCTTAGCCTGAAGCCGTGATTTCTGGGATGAAACCAGGGCCATTTCGGACAATGAAAAAAAGCCGTTTACAAGAATCAATACAAAAATGACGAGAATATCTCTTAAGGGTGAAGATTCCATATTATTCTTGGATAGTTTCCACTTCTTCTTTAATAAGAGGCCGGATTATATGTATCCCCTCTTGGCTTGTTTCTATAAGCTTGTTTTTACCATTCGGTGTTTTTTCACCGAATATCTGAACAACAGGATACCGCGGGTTTTCAGGATTTACATCTACTACCTGACCTTTTTTATTGTTAGATAGCAGCACATATAAGCCGATAGGATAAATTGACAGGGAATATACCAGGGCTCGGACTATGGTATCATCATACTGCTGTCCCACATTTTTGAGTAGATCAATCATGCCGGTATAGCCATCCTTTGCGTCCTTGTAGGGGCGCTGGGCGGTGAGGGCCTCATACGAGCAGGCTACGGCAATTATCTTTGCATAGAGGCTGATCCGGTCCCCTTTGAGCTTTTGAGGGTAACCTTCGCCGTTTTGGCGTTCGTGGTGTTCCAGGGCACCAACACAGATGGAAAGGGGAAAGTCTAAACTTTTAAGGATATTGTAGCTTAAAATCGGATGCGTCAGGATTGCCTTCCGTTCCTGGGGACTCAAGGGACGGCCTGACATATAAAGCTGGGGCGGTAATTTTAACATACCGATTTCATGGAGCAGCGCGGCCACTCCTAACTCAATAAGCCGATGACTTGGCAATTTAAGGTATGAACCAATAACGACCGCAATGATAGTCGATTTTACGGTGTGGTTTGCAAGAAAATTTTGGGTTTTGGATTGATGAATTTCCACCCGGAGCAGGAAACGCCGGTCTTCCCGTATTACTTCGCAGAGTTCCTTAACCCTATCCGCGATTTCCTTAAAATTAAGCTCATTTTTTGTTGCATAGCGGGTAAAAAGGTTTTCTACATAAAGCAAAAACTTCTGGTAAAAATCGGTGGCCTGCTGAAGTTGTTCACTATCATTCTGGCTTTTTATTTCAATCTCTTTCTCTTCATTCGCAGTGCTGTCAGTACTGTTTAATACATCTGAATATTCAGCTTTTGGTATTCCGTCGGATTGTACTTCCCTGAATTCCCATTGCAAAAGTGCTTTCCTCAAGGAATGTGTAAAGGGCATTTCCGGTGCGGTTAAAATAAACCGCCCATCCAAAAAAACCGGTTTGTCAAAATAACTATCTTCCGGAATATCTTTAATAGGATATGATTGCATTTAGTGAACCCCTGTTGACCCGTACCATACTTTCCTCTATCATTTTCGACAATTATAAAGGAGAATAACATTGAAATTCAAATCAATTTTTATTCTTTTTAACGTGGTCATCATTCTCTCCTTTGGTTTTGTTTTTCTGATGCCTTTTTTTGCCCTTGGCGCCGAATTTGCCCTTAATTTCTGGAAGACAAGCTGGCCCCTGGGTTTATTGTTACTGATAATTCTAGCAGTTTTGGACGGCTTTTTCCTGTCCAACAGTAAACTTTTTGAACTGCTTGAACGGGAAGATTGGCCTGCTTTAGTGCAGTACCTTGAGAATCGGGTTATAAAACAGCGCCGTTATTCACAAAGATTAGTAAAACTGCTTATCCATAGCTACTTGGTTATGTCGGATTCCCAGGGTGTTATAAATCTGGAATCGGTTCTGAAAAAAGAAAAACCCTCTCTGCTTTCGGGAAACAGGCTCCTTTTTGGCTTGTCCCATATTCTCAAGGGGGATCATGAGGGGGCAACGGAGCTTTTTTTAGAACAGGAGCGGACCAAGGGGCTTAAAAATGAATGGGAACGATGGTACCTCTGTTTTGCCCTGCTTCTGCAAAAACAATTTGCTGAGGCCTCAGATCGGCTTGTGGTTTTGGCTCGTGATGGTCAGGATTCCCTGGTGTGTGCCCTGTCTGCTCTTTTTTTGTGGGACACCATACAGCGAGCCCTGCCCGATAAGGCTGCATCTGCTCGGGAAGCAGCGGAGATTGCCAAAACGAGGATAAGAAAAACACTGCCTGACCGGAATGCATGGAACAAGGAACTTAAGAAAGCTCAAAGTGATATTCATGTCATCATCCTTGGCAAGTCTCTGGAAGACGCAGCCAGGTTTATCTATGAGGAGACCAGTGAGCATGCGCATGTTTAATAAATCACATAAGCTGGATAATGTCTGCTATGATATTCGCGGACCGGTCATGAAGGAAGCTAAACGAATCGAAGCGGAGGGATTCCGGGTTCTCAAGCTCAACATCGGGAACCCTGCTGCCTTTGGGTTTAATGCCCCCGATGAAATACTTCATGATATTATTATTAACCTTCAGAATGCCCAGGGCTATTCGGATTCACAGGGAATTTTTGTGGCCCGCAAGGCGATCATGCAGGAATTCCAGTCCAAGGGAATAATGGATGTAACCGTGGAAGATATATTTATCGGAAACGGGGTAAGCGAACTCATTATGATTGCTATGCAGGGGCTCCTGGATGAGGGAGATGAGGTTCTGGTCCCCTCACCGGATTATCCCCTGTGGACCGCCGCAGTCACCCTGGCTGGGGGAAAGGCGGTTCATTATCTGTGTGATGAAAATTCCGACTGGAATCCGGATCTGGCGGACATAAAATCCAAGGTTAATAGCCGAACCAAGGCAATTGTGGTCATCAATCCCAATAATCCGACCGGAGCGGTCTACGACCGGACTATTTTGGAAGGTATTGCATCCATTGCAGCCGAATTTGAACTCTTAGTATTTGCCGACGAGATTTACGATAAAATCCTCTATGATGGGGCGGTTCATATCCCCATGGCCAGCATTAACCCGGAGATTTGCACCATTTCTTTTAACGGGCTTTCAAAGGCGTATCGGGCGGCAGGTTTTCGTTCCGGATGGATGGTTATTTCGGGCAACAAACGGATTATTGCCGGTTACCGGGAAGGGCTTGAAATGCTATCGAATATGAGGCTCTGCGCCAATGTACCAGCCCAATATGGCATTCAAACCGCCCTTGGGGGATATCAAAGTATCAAGGATTTAGTGCTCCCCGGGGGACGGCTTAAGGAACAGCGGGATACCTGCGTTTCGCTCGTTAACTCTATTCCCGGCCTTTCTGTTACCAATCCTAAGGGGGCCCTCTACTGTTTCCCAAAAATTGATATTAAAAAGTTTAATATTACCGATGATGAACAGTTTGTCATGGACCTCCTGCGTTCTCAGCGAATTCTGCTCGTACAGGGTACTGGCTTTAACTGGAAAGAACCGGATCATTTCAGGATTGTTTTTCTGCCCGATAAAGAAACCATAGCCGATGCCATGAACCGGCTCAGGACGTTCTTAGCCACCTACAAGCAAATATAAAAAAAAGGCGATGCGCCTGGACGTCGTTGTGCGCACCGCCTCACTCATCAGAGGAATATACCCCGTTGATATTTCTATTATCGGTAACTGTGTTCCAGGTCTTTACTACAATGTAAAAAGTTTTTTATGGAATTCGAGAGATTCTAGTAAGCTTGAGTAGAATGACTGTAACGATGCAAGATACAACTCCATCTGCCTGCATTCGTCTTGAGGAGCATCTTCGCTTTTTGTTTGAAAATTATCGGTAAATAAAAAACCTGCAATGTCTTTTACAGGGCTCTCGGCAATCATATTGTTAATCCTATCAAACTCATCTAGCTGTTGCTGAATATCTTTGCAGGATCCTTCTTGTACTGTTTCTGTTAGATTTTGGAGAAGCTGTAAGCCTCTCTGTAGTTCCTGGCATAAAGAGGAGATATGATGTACGAGTTCACTCTCTATCCGCTCCCATTGAAGCCTCCGTTTTTCTTGCGCTTCGGAACTTGAATACTGTGTTTTTAGGTTTTCAAGCTTGTCCGAAAGGTATTGGCGTATATGGGGTCTTATTATGGGCAGGGATAGAATTTCTTCGATAGTTCCTAGTTCAAGTCCGTTAATTTTAATGCCCTGAGGAGCAAGACTTTTACAGCTTCCGGGAGCGAGCTGGTGCAGCCGGGCTTCGAACCAGGCTGTATACAGGGATAATCTTGTATCGGTCAGTACTTTTCCGCCCGAAGCGGCGGGAGCGTAAAAGGGGTGTCCATCTAAAAGAGAGCGGAACGATTGGGTTTCTGCGGGCAGTAACCGGTTTGCTCGAGTAAATGCCCGTTCTTCGAACAGGGCTCCGGTAAAATGGGTTTTGTAATCCGGATAGGCTAAATCGAGCCCAGCTATCCAGATGGGTCCTGTGCCAAGGTGCAGGGCCAAGTCCAGGGCTGTGGTTGCCACTGAACCTCCTGCTCCGAGGCGCCCCTTTATATCTACCGCTCGTTCAAAATACATACCCAAAGGATAAAGAGAAGAACAAAGCAGGGTTTGCCTAAAGGGATGATGAAAAACGCTGGGATAAACGGCGCCCTCCGTTACCAGGCAGCTAGAGTCGGCAGAGCAAAAATCAAGGTGGCGGGCATTCCAGTATTGGGGATCCACCACAACAACGAAGTCTGGTTCTACCCCCATCCGAAGCGCTGCTCTGAGGGCGGTGTCTACGGCGATGATAAGGCAGCGCTCATGGATTGCAGAGAGATAGGGAAGCACCTCATCGAGGGAAGGTCCTGCGGCTAGGACGAGGGCAGGTGTGCCGGATAAAGCATTGGCCAAATCTTTTATGCCCGGCAGTTCAAGTATGGAAAAGCGGTTTTCTATTATATTGCGGACCCATCGTTTGCCAAATTTATGTACCGTTGCGGTATTTACCCGCTGTTTTGTTTCCCATAGCGATACGGTTCGTGTCAGGGTTTCAGATAATTCCGGTTCAATTTCACGGTAAGGCCGCGGAATAACCAGAAGGGGAGGGGTTGAAAATAATGCAAGAATGTCATGCAGGGCATCCAAAGTTCGATCAAGAATAAAGATAAGTCCCGGAGATCCGAGCAATTGACTTATATCCCTTTGTGCGAGGGCAGATAGTAAAATAGAGCTATTTGGTTCTATAATGATTAAAGGATTGGCGGGAAACTTATACCGGATCTCTTCTGCCAGGTAGCCTAAACCGAAACCACATAAAATAAAGGGTTGTTTAGACCCTTCAATGGTTGCCGGCAGTGCTCCTGCCAATATGCGTCGTGATTCTTCCCGCGGGTTTCGGCTTGAGTGGAGCCAAATCCCTCGATATTTTATACTAAGATCCCCCGAAAGAGTTGATACAAGCTCAATTTCTGACCCAGGTGCTGAAAAGCTCTCCCATTCTTGCTGTAAAGCCTTATATAGATCGGGGAAGACCCGCTCCAGTACTATTCTGTTTTGCGCAAGCATGATTATTGAAGCTCCAGACGGATCACCATGTTTTTAGTAATTGGTGTTCCCGGATCTGGATTTTGTTTAAATACCCAGCCGTCACCTTCTATTTCCACGGTTATGTCATCCCTTAATAGAAGGGGTAATAGTTGCTTTTTAGAAAATCCCCGTAAATCGGGCAGCGCTTCCCCTATAACCAGATCCGGAGGAAAGGCAATTTTAACTGTTCCGCTGTGATCTACCTGGGGACTTTTACCGCGGGGTATTCCAAGATAATTGGCCAATTCTTCTGCGGCTTCTCTCACCGGTGGGGCGGCGATGCGCCCTCCCAGGTAGGAATCCCCCTTGGGACGAACTATTGCAAGGTAAAGGATAAGCGATGGTTGCTCTGCCGGAACTAAGGCGAGAATGCTGGCAATGTAGTCTGTTTTTGAATAGGTCCCCGTTTTAGGGTCGATAATCTGTGCTGTACCTGTTTTAACACCGATTGATATGTCGTCGATTTTTGCCCGTCTACCCGTTCCTGCCTCAGAGGCCGCAGCGATCATATATTTGCGCAGTTCCCGGGCAGTTTCTGGTTTTATAACCTGCCGGGGAACGCCGGTCTGTATTTCGCGGACCAGTTTCCCTTCATGGTTCAGGATTCGAGATACTATCCGAGCGGGCACAAGCACTCCATCGTTGGCAATAGCTGTCGCAGCCTGTACCATCTGAAGCGCCGACACTGATATTTCCTGCCCTATGGCTATGGTCGGTTTCGATCTGGCGGACCATCGGTTAACGGGCCGTAAAAAACCGCTGGTTTCTCCGGAAACGCCAATACCGGTTTTTGTACCGAAACCAAAATTCTGCAGCATTCTATAAAAGGTTTGGGAATCAATACGGTCCGATGCATAAGCAGCCCCGGCGTTACAGGAATAGGTAATTATTTCCTGGGGCCGCACCGTTCCATGGGCTCCAAGACACTTAATGGTTATCTTTTCTCCGCCTAAGCTTGTCTGTTCGTATTGGCCATCACAAATAAAGGTGCTGTTAGGAGTGACAGCCCCGGTGTCCATAATGGAGGCAAGCGAAAATATTTTAAAAACCGATCCTGGCTCATAAGCCCATATTGCGGGCCGATCCATCCGTTCCTGTTCCGTCGAGCCGGTAATATCATTGGGATTAAAATTGGGAAGCGAAACATAGCCAAGAATATCTCCCGTCTGGGGAGTCATGGCAATCATCATGACCGCTTCTGCCTTGTTTTCCTCCAATGTCTTTTTTGCGATGCTTTCAAGACTCTGCTGCACTTTAGTATCTATGGTTAAAATGAGCTGGTTCCCAAAGGATACACCGTTCTGCGGGGCTAGTTCCGATTCAAAGGCGTATTCAATACCCCCGAGTCCCTGGTTTTCATCCCCAACAAAGCCAATGAGCGTGCTGGCTAGATTTTTCTCTGGGTATATCCGGCCCATGACAGGTTCTATCGCGATGCCAGGAAGTTTGCCTTCAGTTATTAATTGTTCAATGCTTCCCAAAACCGATTGATCGAGCCGCTTTTTTAAATACACAAATGAGCTCGTTGACTGCCTTACCTTGTCGATAATAAGGGATTCATCCATTCCAAGAATGGGCGAGAGCAATGCAGCGCTTTGTTCCAAGTTGTTTAAGGCTTCTGGTTTCCAGACAGTAATGTTACCCAGTCTGGTCTGCATCGCTAGAATGGACCCATTTCTGTCCAAAATTGGGCCCCGTTCAATAAGATTAGGTTTTTCTATGTTTTGGCTTACTGAATCGGGAAAGAGCATGAGCTGGGCATAACGAATATAGACAATAAGCATGAACAGGGCGAAGAGGCTTACAAAAAAGATGAATCGTCCCTTATTCGGCGGAATTGTTTCCATTATTTAATTCCTTCGACCCTTCCTAGTACATACTCAGCAGATATAGGTCCGTAATTCCTCGAATCATAGGACACTTCGCTGTTTTCGCCATGGACAATTATATACTGTTCATCCAGTAATTGCACGCAACGTTTTACGGCGATTGTACCCTGGGGAGACAAAAATACAATAATGTCTCCCGCTCGCGGATAAGTCCAGCGGAGTGTATATCCCTTGGCCCAGGGAAAACGGAAGCCATAGGCAAGCCGGTTAATGAACAGCACCTGCCCGGAAGGAATTGTGGGGACCATAGAATCCCCTTCGGCAATCATGAAATCGAAACAGAAGAACTTTATAAGTACCGCTACGAACAATGCCCCGACTATTGTAATGCCGAGCTGTTTATCCCTTTGGGGTATATTCATGAGAACTCAGTATAATGAACTGAACCAGCTCTGTCGATAAACTACTATGATGAATGAAATAATTAGGAAACAGCATATACATCAGCGGAAACGTTTTACTCCGCTTCCTCTTGCGGTTTCCAGATTTCGAATAGAGCCGGTCAATTCTGGAATACGTTCCCGTTCCGTTTCCATTAAGCCCGTCGAAACCCTGGTAGTTCCCCAATCCCGCAGTATACCATTGGTTCTTGCCGTCACCGCTATGTGTCTTATACTTTCTATGGCAGCAGCATACCTTACGACTCCGAGCGCAGCAGGCAGAGAAGCATTTTCTTTACCCGCAGATCTGTCTCTTTCGTCCTATTTAAAATCCTATATTGCTCAAGCCGAGGCAGAAACAACTGAAAACAGCAGTAGAGACACGATTCCCCTCGCGCTGACAGAACAGTTTGCCTGGCAGACCTACCGGGTTCGCAGCGGAGATACGCTTTTGGGCATCGCCAAGTCTTTTAATCTATCAATCGATGCAATAGTTGCCCTTAATAACATAACCAGTGCCCGTTCCCTTCGCAGCGGAATGATACTAAAAATCCCCAACATGGACGGGATCCCCTATACGGTAAAAAAGGGAGACAGCCTTTCTAAAATATCTAAGACCTGGGGTATACCACTTGAAGCTATCCTTGACGCCAATGATTTAAGCAGCGATGTCATAAGTCCAGGTACAAAGCTTTTTCTTCCCGGTGCACGGCTAAGCGCTCTTGAGATAAAACGAGTCTTGGGTAACTTGTTTGTTTTTCCCGTAAGCGGTTCTATCAGCAGTCCCTATGGCTGGCGCAACGATCCATTCACCGGGGTACGCCGTTTCCATGCAGCTATAGACATTGCACAGAATCCCGGTGTGCCGGTTGGCGCTGCTATGGAAGGCCGAGTATCAGCCACTGGCTTTAATCCCGTATATGGCAACTATGTCATCATCAATCATGATGGCGGATATCAGACCATGTATGCTCATTTGGATACGATTAGAGTAAAAAAAGGCGATCGGATCCAACAAAAACAAGCTATCGGTACGGTGGGAAACACTGGTTATAGTACCGGACCTCACCTGCATTTTGCGCTCTTTAAGAATGGAAGAGCTATGAATCCTTTAGAAGTTTTGGGAAAATAACCTATCGGGATAGATTATTGTTGCATAAATTACCCCGCCGATGGTATACTGCAGGCGGGAACAGGAGGTTCCATGCGGCAGCTTGTATTTGTGTTAATCGCTTTGCTCGCGGTGGTGACGTTTATCCGTGCCTATGATGTACCTTCCGCGGATGTATCCGGGAACCAGGCGCTTCAAGGAAAGATAACGGTCCAAAATATAACCGCAAATAACTAAATTTCCTTAAGTCTAACACTTGCATGCATCCATAGTCGGTAGTAAACTTTTGGATGTATGCTCAAATCCAATAAACTGTTTGTCATTGATACAAATGTATTTATCCATAACCCTGAAGCGGTTCTTTCTTTCCGTGATTCGGAAATAGCCATTCCCCTGGTCGTCCTCGAAGAACTGGATAAACTCAAAACCTACCAGGATCAACGGGGAAAGAATGCCCGGGAAGCTATCCGTTTTTTCAATACCCTGATCAAAGGCGGTGATGTCCGCAGTGGTGTAAAACTCGAAAACGGCTCTGTGCTGCGGGTCATTTTTGGCGGAATCGGCGAGCCTCCTGCGGATCTGCCTTTGGATCGTAACGATAATGTGATTATTTTACAGGCCGCCGCTCTTTTACAGAGTGGAAGACCAGTGTTTTTTGTTTCCAAGGATATTAATGCCAGGGTTAAAGCCGCGGTTTTGGGTCTTAAGGCCGTCGATTATGAAAAACAGAAGGTCAATGCGGCGGAACTCTACGGCGGTATCAGAGATTTAGATGTAGTCTGTTCCTCTCCAGAAACCTTTTCTGCGGCTGTCTCTAACCAATTTAGCGATAAACTACTGGCAAACGAATATGTCTATGCCAATGCTTCGGATCCCGAACAATGTTTCCTAGGCCGTTGGGATAAGAAAGCCAATACGCTGCACCTAGTTCCCAATGAGCGAAAACACTGTTTTGGTATTCAAGCCAGGAATGAACGACAATGGGCAGCCCTTGACCTGTTGCTGAATCCTGATATCCCCTGCGTAACTTTAATCGGCAGGGCAGGCACCGGAAAAACCTTATTAGCTGTGGCTGCAGGCTTACATCTTGTGGTCGAAGAAAAAAAATATGACCGCATCCTTGTTTCCCGTCCCATAGTTCCTCTGGGTAAAGACATAGGCTACCTTCCTGGTGAAAAGGCCGCTAAATTAGCCACCTGGATGGAACCTATTTTTGACAATCTGGAGTATCTTATTTCGATAAATAAACGTCCCAATATGAAAAATGTGGACCAGATATTTAAAGAGCGATATATGGAAGTAGAAGCGGTCACCTATATTCGGGGCCGTTCGCTTCCATCCCAGTTTATTGTGATAGACGAGGCTCAAAACCTTACTCCCCATGAAATAAAGACAATTGTTTCGCGGGCCGGTGCCAATTCAAAGGTGGTGCTTACCGGTGATCCAGAGCAGATAGACAATATGTATCTGGACGCCAATTCCAATGGGTTGTCCTATTTGGTAGAAGCTTTTAAGGGTGAGCAGCTATTTGGCCACATTACTCTGCAGAAAACTGAGCGGAGTGAACTGGCTGAGCTTGCGGCAAGGTTGTTATAAAACAATAGGACTCCAATATGGTGAAAATAAGTTTTCAACAAATCGTAGACAATTCTTTTCAGAGTCTGGAGGCATTGGAAGCTCAGCAAAAATTGCGGCATATAAGGGTCTGTGAACGGGCACTTCAGAAATTAGAGGAAGAATTGGACGCATTTATCGAAAACTCACGAATTACAGTAGATAATCTAAATAGAGGAAGCAGCAATGAATAGAGTATTCACAATAGTTTTATTTCTTATATCCTTGACCAGCCTCAATGCGGACATAGCTTTCGAAGGGCTTGACCTTTATTCTGATGGACGCCTTCTCTATTCGGCTCAAGTTTCTAATCCTGGATCCAATACTCAGAAAAGCTTATTTATTGCGGACCTTGATAAAAACAAAAGCAGAATACTTACCGCATTCCCGGAAAAGCTTGATATCCTTGATAATGGAAAAATAATCCAGATACGAAACAGTTTTGGAGCCTACCGTTTTCCAATCTCCGGGGGGCTCCCCCTGTCGGTAACAGGATTCCCTGGTTTTACCGATGGCGCCCCCGTCCAATTCGGGCAGGTGGAAGCCATGGCTCCCTCGCCAGATGGAAAGTGGATCCTGTATATTGAACCAGTAAGTGCTGGCTATGGTAATTTGGTTTTAATAGAGGTCAGTACTGGGAAAAGGTTTCCTGTTTCATCTCGCATTGAACGGCCTGGACGCAATTTCCCTGCCCAGTGGAGCAGAGATTCCCGGGTTTTTATCTATTCAAAGGAAGGCAAGCTATACTACTTTTCTATAGCCACACTCAGCTCAGTCTCAGTGGACGAACAGTTCAAAATAATTGGAAACGGACTGATCAATTCAGTCTATTGGGGACCCCAGGGAGACTTTTTTTATGTTAATGGCAGGACTATCTATAGGGTACGAAGCACCGAACTGTTTACCCGGTCCCTTTACACTAGTTTTTTAGATATCGGCCAGGTTGCTGGGATACTGCCTTTTACGTTTGATCCTTCATTCGACTTGTTTTGGATACACCCTTCTTCAAAGGCAATTATCGTATCGAAGTCGGGACAGAGTGTTTTTTATTTCCCTTTAATTGATGGGACCAATGCTGTTTCCTCTCAGACAGGGCAGAGTTCTATTTATCCCTATCTGGTTCTGCCCTCCCTTTGTTCGGATATTAAGCTCCTATGGTCTGCCGATGGCATTGTGACGATTTGGGGACTTCGTTCGGACAACAATGATATTGCCTTTGCATACCGCCTGGATGTTTCTAAAGATCAGGGGCCTTACAGTTTTGTTCCGGTGACTTTGCCGTCAATATCTGATGCACTGCTTTCTCCCGATGGTTCCAAGGCTGTGCTCTGGGGGAATGCAGGATCTTTTATATATAGCTATCGGGACTGGAAGCCTACCCAGACAATTACTAAAACTAAAACCCTTAGTGCGGGCTGGCTTAATAACGATGAACTGGTAATTGGTGATATACAATTTATCTATGTATTCAAGCTGCCAAACAATCGCACGATACTGGGACTCTCTCAAGTCGATGCATATGGTTTTGAAGATAAGTCGGGAACTATTCTTGCAAAGACCGACAATAGCTGGTTTAGCACTGATGGAAATCTTATCTGGTCGCCCCGTAGCGGAAAAGTGGATCTGCGCCCCCTCTCTGTTAGTTCAGATAGATTTCGTGTATACCTAGAAATCCAAGGTGGCGGTCCATATCGGAATTTGCCCATGATTAGATCTATGGATGGTATGACTACCAGGCCTTTATTAAACATTGACGGGTTACAGTACGAAACTATCAGCAATATTCCGCTTAAAGATGAAGTGACCTCAAGAGATGGTGTGTTTAATAATGGAAAAAGGTATGGATCCCGCTCGATTTCACTTACCTTTGATGTCATTGATGCTCCTGAGGGGCTTACCACCGTACTCGATTGTTTAAAGCGTTATGGGATCCGGGTTACTTTTTTTGTAAACGGTGAGTTTATCCGCCGTTATGCCGACTTGACCCGTCTCCTGAGCAATTCAGGTCATGAGATTGGTTCCCTGTTTTATGCTCCCATTGATTTATCAGATACCCGATACCGGGTGGATGCTCAGTTTATAATACGAGGACTGGCCAGAAATGAGGATGAATATTATAGAACCACTGGCAAGGAACTTTCTGCCCTCTGGCATGCGCCCTATTATGTGCTTTCACCTGAACTTATAGCCGCAGCCGCTGCTGCGGGGTATAAAACAGTGGGCCGAGATATTGATCCCCTTGACTGGCTCGGCAAGACCGATGTACGCAGAAGTTTTGTACCCTACCGTACAGCTTCTGAAATGATTGATCAAATTATACAGACAAAAAAACCGGGGTCTATCATACCTATTCGCATCGGGGCAAATGAAAATGTAAGAGGCGATTATCTTTTTAACCAACTTGATGTTTTACTGGACGCCTTACTGCGCGCAGGCTATCAGATTGTGCCGATTAGTACCCTGATGGAGCAGGCTAAATAAACGTTTACTGTCGATCGTAAAGCATAAATTGGTCTCGATCCTCATCCCGTAATCCCTTGAGCGATGCGTTTTGCTGGGCCGTATCGCTCCATACGAAGGGCTTTACCGGCACAAGACCGGTCAGCCCCAGATCTTGGTTAACAATGAGTGAGTCCTTAGGGGCGATTCCCTGCAGCCTGCAGGCGAGGTTTACTCCATAACCGATATAATCACGGTACTTAAGCTGTGATGCTTCTGCAGAAATTTCGTATTTATAGGCCTTTCCCTGAACGAGAGCACCGGCAAGCCCAAGGCTTGGATAGGGATGAAAAAGATAATCGTTAAGAAAATCCGTATAGGAATTAAATACGGTAAGGGCCGAATCTATTGTTTCTTGATTCGAAGCGTCCCAAATCAGCAGCGCTCCGTCTCCCATAAGCTTGTAATAGGAGCAGTTATATCCATATTGATTGACACAGGAAAGCAGATTTGTTGTAAAGCTCTGTATGAGCGGAAAGACGATACTATCATCGTTGCTGCGTAAAAAATCGCTAAAATTACGGATATCGATACACAGTATTAAGGCTTTTTCAATGGTGTTGCCCAGGTATACATTATCAAAGAAATCGACAGGCATTTTCTTGAGGCCCTGCCGTGTAAGTTCATCAAGTTCTATCGTGTTCATGCCCGTATTGTACTCTAAAATGAGCAATCTAGCCAATTTAAAAAATTGGACTTTTTAGAAAAAAAGAGGGGGTGTTCAACAAATGATTGAACACCCCCATGTGTTTGGGCGCTGAGAGACTCGAACTCCCGACATCCTCGGTGTAAGCGAGGCGCTCTAGCCAACTGAGCTAAGCGCCCGATGGCGAGAAACTATCATAAAGCAGGTTGCAAAGTCAAGCCTCTCGGCGATATTTTCTCGTTTTTCTGGGGCTTGTTAGGCTTTTCAAGTCCATGTATGCTTACCCAAGTATGGACAAATTAATTATTAAAGGTGCCCGGGAACATAATCTTAAAAACATCGATCTTGAACTACCCCGGGACAAACTCATCGTTATTTCGGGACTTTCCGGATCAGGAAAAAGCTCCCTTGCTTTCGATACCATCTTTGCAGAGGGCCAGCGCCGCTA
>JAIWNU010000138.1 GCA_020216655.1 Treponema sp.
TTGGGGTGATACCAGCTGTTGGGATTAAAAAGATCATTGGTATAAATAACGGGGAGATACAATCCCATTTTCAGTTTCCCGATAGAGAATACGGGTTGGATTACTGCTTTAGAATAAGTATTTCCATCGATAACCACAGAACCAATTTCAAAGCCCAGTATGTCTCCCAGCCATTTCATCAATTTAGATTCCTGGGCAGGCTTGGATGCTGGTTTTTCTGCAGTTTCGGTGCTAGGAGTGCTGGTCTCTGCAACAGGAGCAGTAGTCTTTTCCTCAGGTTTTGCCTTTTCCTCTCCCTGTGTGGTTTCTTGCTGAGGAACCGAAGCAGGATCTACGGCTTTAAATTCATCAACATCACCGAAATCATTGGAGAATTGTTCCGGAGTAAAGGGCGAAGGAATAAAACTGGGTCCGAAAACATCGGCAAACTGACCGGCACCAACTAAGATCGGCTGCAGAGTACCGTCAGCAAGGGTTTTCGCAAACTCTACGAGACCTCGCCGTACATAGACCGCATCGCGGGCTCCCGCCACCACCAGCATGCTAAAATCGGTTCCCCGGACGCCACAGACCGCGGTCGGTGTTTTAATCTGGTATTTATTGCTGCCGACTGTCTTTGCCGCTACGGTTCTTATTTTTCCGCCGAGCAGGGCAAACTCGTTAGTGTCTTTGCCTGCGGAACCCGCGAGGCCTTCTACTTTAAAGCTGGTATTCCGGGCTATTTTGATAATACTGCCGTTTGGATCCAGTTTTAATTCCGCGTTGGTGGCCAGAGTTTTAATTGTTTCTCCCGGCAATATCTCGTCTCCGACATAGGCGCTGCGGATGGTTCCTCCGCTGGTCAGTATTTGGATCGCTGTTTCATCGTCCGCATATACCAGGAGCGCCTTGGGTCCTGTCTGGGCGAACAGGCCGTTTGCAGCCACAAACAAAGCAATAAAAAATAATGCAAAAAATCTATTATATTTTTGCAACATGAACATCCTCCCTTTTCAGAACTGAATCGAGCTCATGAGGCTCGATGTTACTATATAATTGCCAGTGGCGGGATCGTAACGCAGGTTGTATAACAGGCTTAAGACCGCAGGACCCGTTCTGTAATTAATTTTAGCACCGATTACCGCGTTTTCAGGGCTCACAAGATCTTTCCAGAAGTTGCCTGTACCGATGGGACTCGGAGCGCCTAAATAGTATTTTTCATAGAGGGCGTCAAAAGAAAAGCCTGCGAGGAAGCCCTCCGCCAAGGTAAATACGCCCCGGAGATGGGGGTAGTCGGTAATGCGCGGATTGGTATCAGGGGCAGCCTTAAATGGCCCGTCCAGCGTAGCCTGGAATACAATCGCGTCGGACAGCAATGAGAAACCGAGGTTCGCGAGCCAGCCAGCATATACGGAACCAGAGGCTTCCTGCTGGAGAGCCTGATATTTAAGATGCCGGAAAAGGTCATAGGAACCATCAAAATAGGTCGGAATAAAATCAGGTCCAAGGAGCCGTATCTGGGCTCCGTACAGCATGAAGCCCGCCATTTTTCCACCCATACCAACCATACTGCCCCAGCGTCCTTTGGGTTCAAAGGCAAGGTCAGCAAAGGCGGCCATATTTACAAGAGACGTACTCAGGACCGGCAATTTTGTGTCTACCCCTGCGATGGTAACCGTCTCAGCGGAACCAATCATAGTCTTAAAGGTATCGCTGGCATAGCGCAGTGGATCCGTGTCTGCAGCGACGGTGGCTCCGATTTGCAGATTTTTAAGCAGCGGCATCTCGGTGCCGGCAAGGGGCCTTACATAGAGGCGGGTTCCAAAAACATCAAACTTTGCGAGGTTTCCCGCAAAGGTTTCGATTCCTACATAGGGAAAGTCGAAAAGCTGGCCGTCCACGTCCAGGGCGGCACCAAAAATTCGTGTTTCAGGAAGGAAGCGGGTATTGGAGTAGTTTCCCATAATAAAGCCGTTTCCCAGGGTGCCGTCATCGAAGGATCCGAGCTTTACAAAAAGGTTTTCACCCTTTTGGCCATAACGGACATAGGCAATTTTGGGTAAATATAACTCAAAAAAGCTTTTTCCTGCTTTTTCAGGAATCCAGTCCGGTTCGTATATTTCTATGGCCGTTCCGTTTTGTCCTGGTTTGATATTGAAATGCAGGGTAACATCCAGGCCTACACCAATTTTCCCAAAAGAAATATCAGGTTTTAAGGCAAGTTTTTGATAGGTTGCCTGATTGGTACTGTCTGCTGGTGCAGTAGGATCTATTGGTAAGGTTTCTGTTCCCAGACCCAGTTCAAACTTAAACCCAAATGGTGACGCTGCATCGCTTCCTTCAGCCACAACAAAAGAAAGGCTGATAAAAACTAATAAGGTGACGACTAAAAGCCTGTTTCTCATACAACTGGTCCTCCATGTCATTCATAGTATACTACAAAATTGACTAAAAACCAGCAATAATACCTATTTTGTTAGAATTGGACCTTAATTTGGATTCCCGTACTGCCAAGTAAGGTAAAGCTGTTTTTTTCTAAATTGTGGTCATATTGAGCTTTGCCGAAGGCGCTTATGGTAAGGCGGTTGCGTATCCTTACAATGGATTCATGGCTTATGCTTAATTGCCATGTATCAGAGCTGCCCATATCTATTTTTGTTTCTAGTGTCTCTTTTTGCAGCAATTCTGCCGGGGATGCTGCCATTTCAGCAAGGCCGGGTATGCTGTTTTGTATCCTTGTATTTGATGAAAGGGTTCTGAAAAGCGCTCCCAATAGGCTCTGAGGATTGGGCCGGGTCCAAGAGAGCCCCAGAGCATCGGACCAGCGGGTTTGCATAAGATTCAATGCATTGTTGATTTCTAGACTAGATCCAGAAAACCCATAAAAGGAAGAGCGCTGCTGGAGGACCGCTTTCCATTCCTGCAAAATATAGTCGCTGTAAGTGAAATTAAGACTAAGCTGCTGTGAAAATTCATCATCCCGATAAACCTTAATGAGAGGGCTCTGGCCATAGGCACCGAACAGATTGACCGCCGATGAGGCGACGCTGGTTTCCCAGAAAAGTTTATCCGTATAGTTCAATAAATTCCGTTCAGCCCTTCTTGCTATTTTAGACTCTAGCCTTGCAGGGAATATGAGGGCCCACGGATTTGCAGGGGAAGGGGCCTGAATAGAAAACGTGTAGCTATCAATAAAAGATAATGAACCCAGTCCGCCGCTTTGCCCATCCTGATTTAAAATGAAATACTCTTTGAGCTCCGGCGCAAAAAGCCCATAAATCGGAGGAATCAGCACTATTTTTTGATGAGCGCTGATAAACGACGCGTATTGGTCTGCATCAGTCCATAAGCTTGAGCCTGCGCCAGAACTATTCTGTTTAATCTCCCGGCGAAATCCCGCATTTCCCTTAAGGGCCGAAAAGGTAAATGGAAATGAAAACCCGTACTGAATAGCCTGATCCGCCGCATTCAAATTTTTCTGAGACCGGGAACTCATAACAGCATCAGCAGAAAATCCTAAAGGTTTTAGTTCTAGTCCGCTTTTTGCACCAAGGGTCCATACTCGGCTTCGTGCATCGAGCCCTTCGTCCGGCAAAAGGCTTTTCATGCTTTCGGTCCATACAAGGGAGTATCCCGCGCTGGTCCCGGAAAACGCCTCCGCTGCGCTGTTGGTATACGATAGATCCCCTGTAGAAGCTATATAGAACACTTTATTCCGGCTTTCGGCGCTGTATTTCCATTGGCGCTGAACAGTAACAATTTCCTGACTGGCCTGGGCGGAAAGGCTGGCTGTAAATGACAAGTCGGGCATGAGTATACGCGGGATGCTTACTTTTCCTGTTCCCTGATGCGTATAACTTGTTTGGTCTAGGGAAAAACTGTTCGTAACTTCCAGGGGGCCCAAGGGGAGGGTAATGCGGTGGGCGCCGTTCCAGATAAGGCTATTCTGCTCCGCGGTGATTCCGCCCTGCAGCTCTATCGGGCAGCCCAGGAGAACAAAAGACGCGGAAGATTGGTTCTGAATGTTGGTAAAGGCTGCAGGGTAGGGGGCTTCCGCGGGAAGCTGGTAGAGGCCTTCGGAGGAACTGAGAAGCTTAAGATCCGAAAGGATGGGGACCTTGTTCAGGGATAGGCGCGGTCCTTTTTGATTCCACTGCACCGAGAGGCCGCTCCGTCCCTGGAAGCTTGCGACAGCCTCGGTGAATAGGATCTCATCAACAGCAAAATTCCCAGCAGGTAAGGTTGATGAACTATCCTGAGGCAAAAGATAAAAGGCTACATATTGATAAAGCCCCTCCGCAGTAGTTCCGCCGAGGCCCTCGGTCCCCGCGGGCATAAAAGTTACCGTTGCATTTTGTATGGCCTTTCCATCTATAAATACCTGTTTCTGGCTCGTATTATATTGAATGTCAACCTTGGACCACTGGCCTGGCGTGAAGGAAGAAATGGGGATACGGACCTTGATGTAGGGGCTTGCGAAACGGTCAAGGCTGGAAGCCACGAGGATGACCAATGTGCCGCTATTTAGGCTTGTCTGATCCGTACTTGACTGCGGCCCTCTGACAAAAAGAGTCAGGTTTTTGTAATTTTCTGGCGGCGGCGCCAGTACCCGGCTGTCCGCCCCGGCTCCCATGCCGCCCGTGCTGGTGCCAAGGCCGCTAAAGGAGACCTCCAGGACCCGCTGAGGCGCGCCTGCGGGATGAAGCTTGTCGATCAGGTCGCCGTAGCGGCTGCGGAGGCTTGGGTCGGCAAATTCTCGCGCATCGACCTGCGCATCGCTCTCCGCAGCCGCTGGCCGCGGCAGCCCTCCAGCAACCACGATGGGCCGGGTACTGGCGCCGCTCACGACCGGCGGGCCTGAGATGAGCCGGGTACTCAGCGTGTAGTCTGTGCCGCTTGTAACCACCACAAGCCGCATGGCCCGGGCCCCAGCTAGGGCCCGCCGGTCGGCCTCGCTTAAGGTAAGGGTGGCGGTCTGCCATTGGGACGGCAATGTTGCGCCAGGCGCGAGGCTTGAGCTATTAAATATTTCCGCGGTAAGGACGATGGCGCTGTTTTCCCAGCCCGTGCTGCCCGTGTCGCTTGAGCCCGTGCTGCCAGAAGCGGTACCAGATGCGCCGTCCAGGGCGCCGATCTGAAGGTAAACTTGTACGGTGATACCCGTAAGCGAAGGGGGAACATGGTAAAACCTGAAGGGTATAACAATGTGGCGAGCCCCCGCCAAGGCGCTTGAGGCATCTTCCATCGGTACTTGGAATCCCGCCCAGAAACGGATTTCGGTATAGGTGGCTTCGCCGACTAAAACCATAGTATCCAGGGTACTGTCGCTCACCAGGTAGGGGCCGGTTCTGTCTGAGATAAGCCGGGCCCCATCCCAGTCAATCCCGTGAAGCGTGCTGATGCCGAGGATGTCCGTAGAGCTATAGGAACGGTAGACCAGGTCTGCCTGGTTGTCTGCTGTAAGCGCGGGCAAAGGCGAGCGATAATCATTAAGGCTTCGGGGTAGAAAACTCTGATAAAAGCCTGAAACAGGGAAGGGTTCGGCGTAACGGGCCCCTTCCATCCCTAAAATGCGGTATATGCCCGTTGTGTCTTCCTGTCGGTAAAAGAGACCCGCCCTGCTGTAAAGAGCCAGATTTTCCCAATCCCATCTGAGGCTTCCCGAAAGGCCCACCGTGCCGGGACTGGTGCTGGAGCCTTCCGAAAATGCATCGGGGCTCACGTTCCAGCGCAGTCCCATGGCTAGTTCTGCGGAAAAGGCCCCTCCGCTCTGGTAGCTCGCCCCGATACCTGCAGAGAGGCTCCCGAAACGCCGTTCTTCACTCCGTTTAAGGTACTGGATCCGTATCCACTCCTGATCTGATGGAGGACTAGCCAGGCGGACCTCTCCGGTTTCACTGTCATAGCTTGCAAAGGGATCCGGAAGTCCGTTCCGGTATACCTGTACTGAGCCGGGGAGTACATCCTTTCCTATAAAGAGGGATCCTGGACTACCATAGGTGGTAACAAGAATCGCTTTATCAAGACTCGCGGAACTGGAGGCGGGAAGGTAGAGCTCAGGATGCTGATTGACCAGGGGCCAGCGGCTTTCAGTACTGCGGATGTCGTAGTCCTTCGTCGTATCCACCAGCTCATAGAGGGTTGCACCGGTAGCAGCGCTGGAAGCCGCATCGCTTGTACCGCTAGAGCTAGCGGCGGTAGCTGATGCTGTGGATGTAATGACGCTATATGAAGAGAGGGGCTCCAGGGAATAGCCCTTTTCCGGCTCCCCTGCGGAGCGGTTAACTAATTGTACTTTAGCGGAGGCCCCCGCTTGGATCTGGTACCTGCTGAGACGCTCGAAGGGGGAGAATGTGCCCCGTTCCCAGATAACCAGGCAGCTTGTGCTGCCAATAGTCACCGTTGCAGGTTTGTTGTTGTCAGTCCCGATGTAATTTGTATTTTTCTGCCCCGGCTGCGGGTAGTTCCGGAGGGCAAACTTAACCGCACTGGAATTAAAAGCCCCCTGTGCCGCGCCGAGGAAACCGGGGCCCGCAGCTGATGTATCTCCGTAGGAGCCGAGGCTGCTTGACCAGGGATTGTTAGAGGCTCCCTTCCGATAAGCCACGGCGAGGCGCTTCCCCGCCGCAAGGACCGAGGGACTGCGTATTTCAATGATCCCATAGCGGGCGCTTGCAGCGTATTCGGAGGCTAAAGCTAATCTCCAGCGAGATCCATATTCATCAATCTGGTCACCCTTGGGATCTTCGATATAGAGCACCGGGACCGTATCCAGGCTTTCATCGGGGAGCACAAAGGAGTAGCCCCGGACCATGCTGGAAAGTTCGATGCTGTTCGTGCTTATTTCCCGGCTTCCGATGTAGTTTTTTTCTTTCAGTTTTGCCCCGTCGTAGCGGACCATGCCATGTACGGTAAGCTGCGGTTGCTTGCTGCTATTCTGCGGTTTAAGACTCTTACTTTGACTATCCTGGGCAGACGCATCACCGGGCTGGCTTATTTTTTCACCCCTGAGAATGTCAGCAAAGAGCCATCGGGTATAAAACCCAAAGGAAGATGGGCTTGAGCCCCCCAGGTCCAGGTATGGAAAACGGGGGAAATCAAGGCCCGTGTTGCCAACCCCAGCGTATTGCAGTTTCTCATTAAGAGTCCCCTGATAGCCTGCCCGGTAGGTATTAAGATCATAGTTATCTAAAAAGCTTGCTTCTAAAAACCAGCGGTCCCGGATCCAAAGGCTCAAGGTAAGATCCGCCTTCTGGGTAAAAAGCAGGGGATTGTTTGTCGCTGCGGCTTGTAAACCTAAATCGGTGAGAGCAAGGCCGCCCTGGGCAGTGAGACCCGCTTCCCAAGACCCCTGGAGGAGGAGATTCACCGAACTGTCGTTTCTTGAAAGATTAAAAAGAGAAGGAGAGGCTTCCTCCGCCTGTCTTGATGGTATTGATGAAAGCCCCCCTGGGTCAGTAGCGGTAGTGGAAAGGCTGCTTCCCTGTACGACAGCAGGTGAAGGATTGTCGTTTTGCGCAAGGGCTGGGCTTGCGAATAAAATAGCGAATAAAATCAATATCAGAAAAAGAAAAATGGGTGAGTCTTTTTGTTTTACTGTGTGACAGATGCTTCGCAAAGAACCCATGAATAGTGTATAGTATACTACAAGATTGCCTGGTGTAATGCCAGGGGGGCAGACTATGGTTGTTTCGATGATACAGATGATCTTTGAAATCCCCGATGTGGAAAGCATTAAGGACAAACGGAAAATAGTAAGGTCCGTAAAGGATAAGCTCCAGCGCCAGTTTCACATGAGCGCAGCAGAAATAGACCTGCAGGATTCACTTTCTTTTGCCCATATCGGCGGGGCTTTGGTTTCTAATTCCCGAACCTTTGGCGAATCGGTGCTGAACAAGGCATTTTCCATGATAGAACAGGAAGTACCGGTGAGAATCCAGGATGTACAAATATATTCGGAGGAATTTTAACAGGAGTGTGTCATGAAAAAGTTTTTACAAGAGTGCATAGATAGACGAAAAATCTGTGGCAGCATCGTAACAATGCTGTTCATCATTTTATCCCTCAGTTCCTGCATCGGCCTCAATTCTAATGTGACCATCCGTCAGAATGGTTCCGGTACCATTCAAATGGAATACCGGCTCTCTCGCATGTTTGAAGCTTTGGGAAAGCTGGACGGCAATGAAAAACAGCTGCCCCTGCCGGTAAGCCGCACCGATTTTGAACGAACCCTCGCTCGTGTTCCTGGTTTGTCTCTTTCATCTTATTCAAGCAGCCAGGATGATAAAGATATTATTGTAAAGGCCGAACTCGCTTTTACGAACCTAGAAGCTCTTAAAGGTTTTCTGGATGCCACAGGCCAATCGGTGCGGCTTGCAACAGAAGGCGGAAACAGAACCCTGGAACTTGTGCTTGTACGGGGAATAAAGAACGTTGACAAGGAATTGGAAAACCTGGTTCGCACCGTATTTTCTGTCTATACTATAGATATGCGTTTTACTTTCCCCTCGGTACCGACCATGTCTACTACAGGTAAAATTGGCCAAGGTACTGTTACAGGAAACTCTGCCAGGTTTAGTTCATCGGTAACCGATCTGGTTTTGAGTTCTGATGCTGTTCAGCTAAAGCTTTCTTGGAAAGAATAATAGGGTGAAAAAGATGAATAATCGCCGTGTAAATTTATTTTTTGCGGTCATACTCTTTCTTTTTTTGCTAGCTAACAGCCTCAGCGTATCTGCCCAAAGTCAGAATGTGCTTTCATCCATGGAAAGCCTTATGAAGGCTTCCCAGGACGCCTTTGATACCAACCACCCGGTAGAGGCTTTAAGACATTTAGTGGCAGTCCTTGCCCTCAACGAAGAAGGCCAAGCAGAAACCTCCGCGGCATCGAAAAGCCGCAGGGCCGAATTGGTGAGACAGGCGGATCAAAAACTCACAGAAATCGGAGCCCGGCTTACCTTGGAAGCCGGAGACGGATGGATGAATAGTGATGGCACCCAGCGGGCTGGAAATGTGAGGGAGCTCGCCAAAGGTACCGGCCTTATGCCCTCCGTACGATTGGTTGTAAATTACGATTTTGGCAAAGCTGTGGTGGCCGATGCACCGATCCGTTTCGCCTTTGTAGACGGTCTTGGAGACATCACCTTTTCTGCAACTACGGACGCGAATGGAGTTGCTTCTGCGGTGGTTCGCAGCGTACAGCGGACTGACAAACCGGTGTTGATTAGGGCTACCCTGGTTATTTCCAATAGGGGTAAAACAAGGGTTTTCCCCGAAGTTCATAGGGATTTTGCCTATGTTCTACCAGCTCGGACCGCTCGGATCTTTGCGTCAGAAGGGCCTGCTGTCCCTAGTGCGGCTCAAGGCTTTCAAGCAAACGGTGCAGCAGCCCTTGCAGACAGCATTGGCAGGTCCCTGAAGGCCGCGGGGCTCGATTTGGTTCCAGCCGATGCTGCATTGGATCCTAAAACCTTTACGGCAGCTATGCAGGGAGATCTCGACGCGATCCAAAAGGCTTGTACTCTAGGGGGGACCAGTGTTTCCTATCTTGTTCTTGCCGAAGTTCGTTACGATGAGCCTCGCCAAATGGTTCTGAACGGCAAGGCATACAATATTTACACCGCTACTGCCCGAGCCCAGATTCGAATTGTGAGGCGCAATGGTACTATTGCTATAAGCAGACCGGTGATTTCTGTGAAAGGTCAGGGCGGCAACACCGAGGCAGCAATCCAATCAGCCCTTGCGGAAGCGCGCAAGGCGGTAGAACAGGATCTCGCAACAAGTGCAGATGAGCTTGTAAAATCGCTGGACTAAAAGATAATTAAAGTTTTTTCAAAACTCAGAGAGTTTTGAAAAAACTACCTTAGAATTCGCGATTTGGCGCGACGGTTGCATGTTTTTTTTCTATGAAAAAGAATGCAACCGCAAGCAATCGCAAAGCCAATTTTAAAAGTGACCGACTTTTAAAATTGGCTCAATTTTTATGGAATTTCCTGGACCTTTTCTGCTTCTGCTGTTCCAAGGAAACCGCGTACACGAACTTTGATCTTTTCGTCCTGAGGTAAAAGTAGTTCGAATCGGAGCGGATTATCTGGATGGCTCCCCAAAGAGGCTGTCATGATTTTTGAGCCCGGATTATCGAAGGGGATCGTACTCTCGATCAGCTGAATTTGACCATCACCATTTTGTTCAAGCCATATGTCGTAGCGGTCTATAGGACTGTTTGCTGTAATTTGTATAGAAACAGAACGTTGGTTCAGAAAGATAGTACTGGAATGGCTTACCGTAAATTGGGGCTTTTCGCTGTAAATGACAGGCTTAGCCTGCAGTTCGGTCTCCGGCTTTTTCATGGTAAAGAAGGCTAAAAGAAGCGCGGCTCCAAAGATATACCTTCCAACAAAGATGCGTTTTTTACTTCCCGTTCTTCTTGCCTTTTGTATTTTCAAAAACACGGTTCGTTTCCATAACAAAACAAAGGGAAGCATGATAAGGGCAAATAAAAGACTGTAGCTCAAAGATGATGGATAAATTAAAGCTGTATGTATAGTCTGCCCTTTCGTAACAGCACTTGTGAATAGGATGAGAATAAGACCGGGAGCCATTACCGTACTCATAAGGCTGATGGAAAATGAATGCACAAAGGAGCCGATAAAAATCCACATGAGGGCCCATAAAAAGATGGGCATCAGGGTAATGTCTATAGCTATGGCTGCCAACAAACCTACTACAACTAAAATAAGTGCCCCATGTCCGTAAAAACTTGAACGTTTGGGTATGGTAATTTTCTCTGTGATCGGAGAAACAAGGCTAAAGAAGGAAACCCATAGGAGCAAAAACATAAAGGCCATGGCGGGGAAATTGCTTTCTTCTGTATGATGTACGAGGAGCCAAAATTGTACAGCCAGCCGAGCAGCATAGAGACTTAAAAAAAGGAGACCAAAATAAAGCAGAAACACCCAGGAACGGCGGAGAAAAACGAGCCAATGGTTTAAGATTTTGCGCCGATAAAGAATTGAATAAAGGGAAAAAAACAGAATAATTCCAAAAAAACTCCCAATAATAAATAAAACCGTCGTTTTTTCATCGATAATAAAATAATTTTTATTAAATGCAACCAGGGAATAGTGATAATCAAAAAGAGCAGTGTCTTCGGGAAGCTGGGTATACATCGATATAAGAAATTGGGACAGTGCTTCAGATTCAATGCCGCTGCCTTCGGCGGGTAGCGCTATATACAGGCCTGGAAAACTGCGGTCCTGAATGGTTTGTAATGCCCTTGGAGCAGGAATCCACCCAAGGCGGAATAGTTCGCTATAGGGCTGGGGTATTTCAACGGGGATGGCCAGCTGCTTGCCGCTCGAAAGCGCTTGTGCAATGAGCTGCCGGGGACTGATATGAGCTTCTGATCCCTGGTATATAGAGAGTGGCTGCCCTGCTGCAGCACTATCATCAAAATATAACACCGATACCGATTCTGGATCATCAATCTGATCCAACTGATCTATGAGACCCCGCTGGCCATCCTTTTCATCCGCAAGAAAGGCTATTCTGATTCTACGGGAAGGGATTTCTTGGGCAATATGGGAAAGCATGCCGAGGGCCGCGTTCACAGCCGTCTTGGCGTACAAAGGAACCGCGACTAGGAGAGCTATGTCTGTATCATTACCTTTACCGCCCCAATCAAACTGAATTGAGGTGCCAAAACCGCCATAACGAGAAAGAAGGGGCCTGAGGTTATAGGGAAGTCTTAGTTTTTCCGCGTAATTAATAATGTATAAAACCCTTTGATCTTCTTCATTGCCCTGGCTAGCCCGCAGGACTATACGTTGTTTGTCTGCACCTTGGCCATGGGTATACCAGAGGGGCAGCATGAGGAAGATAATTCCAAGAATCAGGACATTCTGTAAAGGGTTGCGTCTAAAATACACCGATACAAGATAGTAAGGGACGGACAAACCGTCAAGATTGGGATGACAGAAGCATTACTCTCAGTTATAATAAATGCGTATGTCAAATCAAGAAAGAAAAACCGTGCTGGACTTGCCTCTTAAGATTGTGTTGTCCGAAGAGGGGACTACTGTATTTATTAAACAGAACAAGAAACTTGCTAAATTTAAACTGGCAGACAATAAGGAAGAGTACGGCTTATTGCTCGATAAATTTGTACCCACCGCCATACAACGGCTTTTGCTCATCGATTATATTTCAAAAATAGAAATTTCGCGGCCAGAATTTGTATCCCGCCGCCAGGAAGTAATGGACCTTTGCAAGCTCATTGTCTACAGCTTGCTGTACCGGCAGTTCAACAATGCATTGTTCTCAAAACTGCTCGCATCAGAGGTGATAAAAAAATGGAACCGTACCAACCCGTCATCCATAATTGATGAAAAGACTAAATTTAATGAAACCTTTTTGCAAAACTATTTAAAAGAACAGGAAAAACAGGTTTTTGAATTAAAAGAAGAAATATTATCTCCTATTCGTACCGCGGTCACGAGGAATTCCAATCTGCTTCCGGAAGAAAAAAATATACAGCTTTTTTTAAGTGAAAAGCTCCTTAATAATCTCCGATCGATCATCTGGTTTATACTTATCAAGTTCCGCGGGGTGGAGAATTTTGATAACCTTATAAAAGATATCCGGTACAGCGTCGCGGAATATATTGAAAAGTCCCGTATTGCTGAATATGTGGCCCTCATGGTGATAGAACTGGCGGTGAACGCGGAAAATACCAACTTAAGACGGGAAGCCGCAACGCTCTACCGGGGGGCGGTGGATGCCAATGCGGTCCTTTTTGATCAAAATATCCGTATGAGAGTTATTGAAGAGTTAACCAGAAAAAACGATCTGGTCTACGTTTCCTGGAAAATTGGCGGAACCAGCACCAGCATCGGTACCCAGGGAAAACTCCAGATTACCTTGTACAATAAAGAAAGTGAATATCAGGAAATAAAAGACAGCATCGATTCTAAAAAATCGGCGGATCTTAAAAAGAAGAGCCTCTTTGATTTTTACAAGGAAATCCCTGAAGGGGGCGCCGATACGGAGCTGGGACTCTACTATTTATCATACCTGAGCGAAGCCTGTGAAAAGGTAGGAGTAAAATTCGAGTCCCTGGTGAGTCAGATTAAAAGCTCCGACACTACAATAATTACCTTAAGTTTTTATCTATAAGTACTTAAAAGGGGCGACGCTCAGGAATTCCCTGGGGCTGTTTCCCAGACTTTGCAAAGTCTTCGGACCAGTAGAGGGAACAGTAGCAATGGCCGTATTCGGTTATGTCCTGGGCTGCATATTCGCAGGGGCACAGTATATCCTTGTCTACTTCCCGGGAGCCTCCGGTATCCCGGCAGGGACAGAGATAGTATCCATACCGGTTCCAGTTGGTGTTAAGGCCCTGTACAAGGTCTTCGTACAATGCAGAATCAGCGGTAAGCACCCAGCCCTGTTTTCGGGCCACCATCTGGGTAAAGGTTTTTGTTTCTTCCAAAGATTTTGGGTTCATAGTTCCCTCCTTGCTTGCCTATTAGTCCAGCAGCGTTTTACGCCAGTCCTGTTCAAGAAATCCAATGAGGGTTGTTTTTCCGTCGATCACCGCGAAGGGAAAGGAAACATGTTCCTTAAATTGTGCATAAAGGGCTTCTTTAATTTTATTCTTAACATCGATAGGGATAAGGTCCACATGGATATACCGATGGGCTATCCCCTGATCGCGGAGAAACGCCAGGGCTCTTTTGCAAAAGCCGCAGGTAGAAAGGGCATAGACTTCCACATCGTGTTTTTTATTCGGCCCCTCAACAGTGGTATATTCAACATAATCGAACATTAGATCCTCCCCTTATTTGTAAAGAGTAGCATAGGTATCCGCATCAAACTTCCGCCTGAGGCCCGCGGCATTCATGTACCGCACGGTCCCATAGATAGGCCGGCCGGACCAGGGCCTGTCGTGTTTCCCAAAACACCAGGCAATGCCTGCATATCCGTTTGGATCCCTGCCATCTAAAGAATACTGATCATTTAAAAAAATGGCAAATTTCATGGCCCTTTCAAAGTCTCCCACCCAGGAAAGAAGACGTTTTCCCCAGTACATGCGCATATAGCCATGCATATAACCGGTTCTTACCATTTGATTCTGGGCGGCGTTCCAATAGGGATCTTCAGTTTTAGCATCCTCCAGATTTTCTAGGGAATAAAGATGTGACCGGGGATGCAAATTGCCTTCGCTGAGGGTTTTTACTGCCCAGTCGGGAAGTCCAAGGGGCGAATCATAGTGATCATTGTAATAACCAAAATTGATGCCCAATTCTCGCCGTACAATCAGTTCTTCAAGGTAGGCGGCCGCCCCCGGGTGGTCACAGGAAGAAATCCGCGAAAGCTCCAGCTCCTGCTGAAGCGTCAATACAAGCTCGAGGGGAGAAACAAAACCGAAATGCAGGGCCGCGCTCATACGGGAGGTCCCCTCTGCAAGCGGATTATTCCGGTCCGTTTCATAGCTGTCCAGTTTTGTTCTGATGAAATCCTTGAAGCGTTCCATGGTAGCGCGGTGCCCCGCAGGTTCGCTAATCTGCTGTTCCTTAAGCCGCCTGGGCCGGGTGCCCGGGATGTTGGCAAAGAGCGAGCCTGGTTCTACCGCCTGCAGCGGTCCCACTCGCAGCGGTACCGCTTGCAGCGCTAAATCAAAATTAAGTGATGGGAGGACTGGCACCGCTTCTGTGGATACATCAAGGAAATCGTCCAAGAGGGGAGTGATTTTTCGCCTGAGTGTATAGGCGGACCATTCTTCTTTAATGCTTGCGGTTTCTACTGGTATAACCACATTGGATTCAATCCAAACGGTTCTGCAGGGAAGAATCTCTCCCAGTTCCTTTCGCCAGGCGCGCTGATGCCTGAGGTAGCCCGTATCAAGCACCACGAGGGCTGCATGCTGGGCAAGATGGGGGATTATGTCCAGGGGGCTGCCCCGGAAAATAAAAA
>JAIWNU010000139.1 GCA_020216655.1 Treponema sp.
GAAAAAAGACAAGAAAAAGGTTAACAAAAGATTCCGGATATGAAAGCCGTCAAAGTCGGCGTCGGTGGCGATGACAATTTTAGCATACCGGAGGCCGCTCACATCGTTTTCTATACCCAGGGCCATCATCATGTTGTAGAGCTCTTCATTCTTATAAATTGCGGTACGTTTTTTACCGTAAATGTTTTCAGGTTTTCCCCGGAGGGCGAAAATTGCCTGGGTCATTACATCCCGGCTCGAAACCATGGACCCCGCGGCGGAATCTCCCTCGGTGATAAAAATGGTTGATTCGGCACCCTTTTCTCCGTCCTCCAGATGGTATTTGCAGTCCTTGAGTTTTGGAATTTTAAGGGCAATTTTTTTTGCCGCTTCCCGGGCTTCCTTTTTTACCACGTTAAGTTCGGTTCTGAGCTTTTCGTTGGCTATGATTTTAAGCTCAAGCTGTTTTGCGGCCTCCGTATTTTTGTGAAGCCAGTCTTCCACCGCGGTTTTTACTTCCTGAACAATCCAGGGCCGAATATCTGAGTTGCCGAGCTTGTTTTTTGTCTGGCTTTCGAAAACTGGATTCTTTAGTTTTACCGCAATAGCGGCGGTTGTCCCTTCCCGCACGTCTTCGCTTTTGTAATCCTTTTTAAAATAAGCCTGAATTCCCTTAAGGAAGCCCTCCTTAAAAGCCGAAAGATGGGTTCCTCCGTCAGAAGTATACTGTCCGTTTACAAACGAAAAATACTCTTCTCCATAATTATTGGTATGGGTAAAGGCAAATTCGAGCCGCTCGCCCTTGTAGTAACCCACCGGATAAATAACCTCGTTGCCGGTTTCTTCATTCAAGAGGTCCAAAAGCCCTTGCTCAGACCGGTATACCTGACCATTGAAACGCAGGGTGAGCCCCGCATTCAAATAGGCATAGTTCCATATCCGTTTTTCTATAAACTCAAGATTAAACTGATAGTCTCCGAAGATCTCCCGGTCGGGGGTAAACTCTACATAGGTACCGTCCCGCTGGTTTTCCTTGAGCTTGCCCTTCCGCTCACTCTGAAGCACCCCCTGTTTAAATACAGCCTCGGCAAATTCTCCGTTCCGGATAGCCACCACCCTGAAATGAGACGCCAGAGCATTCACCGCCTTGGTGCCTACCCCGTTAAGACCGACAGAAAATTGGAAGACATCGTCATTGTATTTAGCACCCGTGTTGATGACCGATACGCATTCCACCACCTTGCCCAGGGGAATGCCGCGGCCATAATCCCGCACTTTTACCGTGCCGTCTTTTACCTCAACCTCAATAGTATCCCCATACCCCATGATGTATTCATCAATTGCGTTATCAATGACTTCCTTAAGGAGTATATAAATACCATCATCCGGATTGGATCCGTCTCCGAGGCGCCCAATATACATACCGGTTCTCAGCCGTATGTGTTCAAGGGATGAAAGGGTCTTTATTTTCGATTCGTCATAGGTATTTTTCGCTGCCATAGTCTCACTGTATCATAAAAGGTTGTGTGTACCTATTCCAGTACACGCTGGAACTTTTCTATCCCATTCTGCAGTTCCCTAATACGGCTTTGGGTGTCAGCTATTATTTTTGCTTCACGCTCCTGCCGTACCTGGTGAGAACGGATGACCTGGTTCAGTTTATCAATTTCTTTTTGAAGTTTTTCGATTTCCAATTCGGCGCTCAAAACTTCGATATTCCGCTCAAGGCTTTGTAGATCAGATTGAAGCTCGTGAATCCCGTGAATCATTTCAGACCATTCCGCATACTGGTTTTGAGATTCCACATCGATGGCGGCTACTTTCTGCCCCGTATGCTCCAAAAGGAAAGCAAGCTCATTGCGGACCCCCTGTAATTCCTTATCCAGGATTTTGAGCGTTCGAGCCGGCGCTGTATTCTGACACAGTTCACGGATTTCCTTTGCGAGTTCTTCCAAGGCTGCGGATTCTTTAGCTAAATCATTTCGCTCATGCTCCAATTGCTTAGCTATTTCCCTGGCAGATGCAAGCAAGCTGACCGCTTCTTCTCCATAGTTATCAAGCTCTATGTCCGATGCAACAAGGGCTTGCCCGGCCTCTAAACAAATCTTTTTAATATCCCGCTCTTTGCTGGAACGAGCGGCCTTAAGTACCAATTTTCTGCTCTGTTTGCCAATGAACGAAAAAAAATCCTTTGCCTCTTCTTCTTCAAGCAAAGAAAGATGATCCTCTGTTTCTTCCAGTTGATGAAGAACCGCCTCATACTGCTGCTTCAACGTAAAAATTGGATCCGGAACCTCTGACAAGGCAAGTATCGAAGCTCCCAGAGCAATATTACGGAGTCCCAGTTCCTTTTCATCAACCTTTATCGCAGACAGAAGCTTTTTATACTGGGCCTTTTTTTCCCCTTCATTTTTAAGTAAATCACCGAGCCGTTCAACCTTTGATGTGAGATTTTGTAATTCTCGGTTTAAGCGCCTAAAATCGGCCTTTTCATTACTGATCGGGGAACTATCATCACCCTCTGCAGAAAGGATACTGTTACCCAGATTTCTATACTGCTCCGAAAGCCTGTCCTGGTAGTTTTCTCTTTTTTTTACCAGTTCAGTAAGCCTTTTTTTACGTTCTTCCATGTTTTTACTATACGCTATAGAAGTTTTTCTTGACAATCCGTCAAGACGGCCCCATCATGTAAAAATCGAAGGAGACGCCACCATGAGCTACACCACGGATCTTATCAAGAACCTATCGTTAGCCGGTCACGGCGGTACCGGCAAAACGACGTTATTCGAACGCCTGCTTTTTGCCGGCGGAGTAATAGCAAAACCTGAAACAGTCGAATCAGGGAAAACCGTCAGCGATTCGTCGCCAGAGGAAATCGAACGGAAAATTTCAATCTATGCGGCTTTGGCCCATGTGGATTGGAAGGGCAAGAAAATCAACCTGCTCGATACTCCCGGATCCTCAGACTTTATTGGGGATGTTATTTTGGCAATCAGGGCCTCGGAATTTACCCTGGTTACCGTGGATGCCCGCTCTGGGGTACAAATTGAAACCTTAAAAATTTGGCGGACCTTGAATGCCCGGGGCAAACCCCGCGGTATCTATATTACAAAACTTGATGACGAACGGTCGAATTTTGAGACCACCCTGAAGGATATTAAAGAAAAACTCAAGATTGATCCGGTCCCGTTCTTCCTTCCCATGGGAGCCAACGGCAATTACAAGGGCGTTATCGATGTGCTCAATGAAAAGGCCTATTTTGTTCAGAGCGAAGGCCTTGAAAAAGAAGGACCGATTCCGGAGGAATACAAAGATGCGGTAAACGATGCGCGGCAGCGCCTTATCGAAGCCGCAGCAGAAGGGGATGATACCCTGATGGAACATTACATCAATAAGGGCTCCCTGGAAGCGGAAGAAATGCATACGGGTCTCATCGAAGCCCTGGCGGATCACAAATATGTGCCTGTTTTCTGCGGTGTGCCCCTTAAAAATTCAGGACTCATTCCTTTCCTCGATTTTATTTCAGATATCGGACCCGATCCCCGAACCGCCAGCGATACGGTGGCCCTCCCCGATGGGACAGAAAAGGCGGTCGCCATTGATCCTGAAAAACCCTTTGCAGCCTTCGTGGTAAAAACGACGTTTGACCAATTCTCCGGTAAAATTTCCTGGATTAAGCTGTTCAAGGGAAAGCTCCATTCGGATTCGGAAATCTTTAATGTTACGGAAAATAAAAAAGAAAAGGTCGGCAAGCTCTACATTTGCCAGGGGAAAAAGCTGGAAGAAGTGCAGGAATTGTATGCCGGTGACATCGGGGTGATCACAAAATCTGCAAGCCTCAGGACCAACGACACCATTACCGATCCTGCTACCCCCATGTCATTTGTACCGTTAAAGCTGCCAGAGCCGGTACATTCTGTGGCGGTAAACGCAGTTCAAAAGCGGGATGAGGATAAACTTGGCGAATATCTACTTCGGGCCACTGAAGAAGATAAAACGCTCCGATACGAATACAATACGGAGACAAAAGAAGCGGTCCTCTCCGGTATGGGCGAACTCCATGTCAATATAATTCTGGATAAAATAAAACAGAATCAAAAAATTGAAGTCCAGACCCATATTCCCCGGGTTGCTTACCGTGAGACTATTACCAAAAAAGCCGGTGCTGAATATACCCATAAAAAACAGACCGGCGGTCATGGCCAGTATGGTAAGGTAGTTCTGGAAATCGCGCCCCTTCCGCGGGGTGAAAAATACCGGTTCATCAATGCCATATTTGGCGGTGCCATTTCCAAGGGCTATATCCCCGGCGTTGAAAAGGGAATACTGGAAGCAATGAACAACGGTGTTCTTGCAGGTTATCCGGTAGTTGATGTGGAAGTTAAGGTGGTGGATGGCAAGGAACATCCGGTAGACTCTTCTGAACTTGCCTTTAAATTGGCTGCGCGAAACGCCTTTAAGGAAGCCATGAAACAGGCTAATCCCACGCTCCTTGAACCTATCATGAATCTCACCGTATTTGTGGAAGACAAGTACATGGGAGATGTCATGTCCGATCTATCAGGAAAGCGGGGCAAAATTCTTGGCCAGCAGTCCATTGGTGGCGGTATCGAAGAAATCCGCGCCCAGGTTCCCCAGGCAGAATTGCTTCGCTATTCCATAGACCTGCGGTCTATGACAAGCGGTACCGGTTCTTTCAACGTAGAATTTGATCATTATGCGCCAATCAGCGGAAAGATTGCTGAAGAGGTGATTAAAGCCGCCCAGGCATTCCGTGTCCAGGAGGCAGAAGAATAATCCATTGTTTTCTGAGCAGTACCACTGCTCAGAAAACAATAGGGCGGCTAAGGGGCCGCAAAAAAAGGAGGCAGGAGCTGTTCTTTGTGAACAGCTCCTTTTTTTATTAAGTTCGTTCAGCGATCGGGACAAAGGGGAGCCTCGGCTGAACGCATTTGTAAGCGGGCCGGATAATTCTTCCCCCTGAAATAATTTCTTCCATCCGGTGGGCACACCAGCCAGCAACACGGCTTATGGCAAAAATCGGTGTATAAAGCTCTGACGGGATACCCAACATGTGGTACACAAAACCAGAATAGAAGTCCACGTTGGTACAAATAGACTTATCAGACCCCTTTACCTGCTTAAACACCGTGGGAACCAGGGATTCAATGGTTCTATAAAGGTTAAACTCTTCGTAGAACCCCTTCTCCTTGGCCAGTTCTTCCGCCTTGTTGCGGATCAATGTGGCCCTCGGGTCTGATACGGTATAGACCGCATGCCCCTGTCCATAAATAAGACCGGTTCTATCGAAGGCTTCGCCTTTAAGAATTTTTACTAAATAGTCCGCCACCTCTCCTTCATTATCCCAGTGTTTTACACCCTTTTTGATATCATCCATCATGCCCATTACTTTTATATTTGCACCGCCATGCTTATAGCCTTTAAGAGAACCGATACCCGCGGCAATGGCAGAATAGGTATCGGTATCGGCGGATGAAATAAGATGCACCGCAAAGGTTGAGTTGTTTCCTCCTCCGTGTTCAGCGTGGAGAACCAAAGCCAGATCCAGAATATCCGCTTCCAGTTGGGTGAATTTCTGATCTTGCCGGATAAGAGATAAGAGGGTTTCTGCTGTAGACGCGGTCTTTCCCGGAGAATGGATGAAAAGGCTTTCATGATCGTAATAGTGTTTTTTAGCCATATAAGCATAGGCCACCATGGTCGGGAAACGGGCGATCAGCTCTATACACTGACGCAAGACATTTTCGGGAGAAAGGTCTTCCGCTCTGTCATCATAGGCGTAGCAGGTAAGCACCGAACGGGCCAGCTTGTTCATGATGTCCGGAGAGGGAACCTTCATAATAGTATCTTCTGCAAAATTTTTAGGCAGAGCCCTTTTCTCGCCAAGGAGAGCTGAAAACTCTTCTAATTCAGATTTTGTTGGTAAATCACCAAAAAGCAGCAGGTATATGGTTTCTTCAAACCCATAGCGTTGTTCCTGGGCTGCATGGAATACCAAATCTTCCACATCATAACCACGGTAATACAGTTTACCGTCTACAGGAACCCGCTCTCCCTCATCCATGATGTAACCATGAACATCACCTACCCGGGTAAGTCCGACAAGCACCCCGGTACCGTCTGCATTTCTCAGTCCCCGTTTCACATTGAATTTTGTGTATAATTCCGGATCAATCTTGTTATTGTTCATGATCTTAGAAAGATAGGTATCCGTATTCATAGGCCCTCCATGTATAATTATTCACTTTATAGGACCATATTTTGCATACTTATGCAATAGGTTTGACGAAAATTGTAATTTCATTTATAGTAACTACCTATGAATACACCACTCATCAAAGAAATCATGACCCTTTCTCCGGAAGGGCAAACAGTCATTATACGCGGCTGGGTACGTACCAAACGGGATCTAAAAAATTTGATATTTGTTGAAGTTAACGATGGATCCTGTTTTAAAAACATCCAGTGTACCTTTGACCTTTCGCAGCTTTCCGACCAGGACGTAATTAAAGGTCTTGGGGAAGTATCTACCGGCGTTTCGGTAGAAATTACCGGGAAACTGATCCCCTCCCCCGCAGCGGGCCAACCTGTAGAAGTTGCGGCGACGACCCTCCAGGTAGTCGGTAAAGCCCCCGCAGATACATACCCTCTGCAAAAAAAACGACATTCTCTTGAATTTCTCCGTGAAATTGGACACTTACGGGCAAGAACAAATACCTTTGGAGCCGTAGCCCGGGTTCGAAGCCGGCTCGCCTTTGCCATTCATGAGTTCTTCCAGCACCGCGGTTTTCAGTATGTGCATACGCCCATTATAACCGCCAGCGACTGTGAAGGAGCCGGAGCCATGTTCCAGGTAACGACCCTGGATCTGGACAGCCTTGGCAAATCCGGAAAACCCGCAGATTACTCTAAGGATTTTTTTGGGAAACGAAGCTATCTTACCGTTTCTGGACAGCTCGAAGCTGAAACCTACGCAACAGCCCTCTCCCGAGTGTATACCTTTGGGCCCACATTCAGGGCTGAAAATTCGAACACAACCCGTCATTTAGCCGAATTCTGGATGGTTGAACCCGAAGTCGCCTTTGCCCATCTGGAAGACAATATGGAACTGGCGGAAGCCTTCCTTAAACACCTCTTTACGGTTGCACTCACGGATTGCCGAGAAGACCTTGAATTCTTTAATGAACGAATTCAGCAGGGCATTATTGAAACCCTGGAGGGTGTGGTTAAATCTCAATTTACCCACATGACCTATACGGACGCGGTTAAAGAGCTTGAAAAGAACGCCGACGTCTTTGAATTTAAGCCCTATTGGGGATGTGACCTGCAAAGTGAACACGAGAAATATTTAACCGAGAAGGTAGCCGGCGGTCCCGTGATCGTCACCGATTATCCAAAAGAAATTAAAGCCTTTTATATGAAACTGAACCCCGATGGAAAAACGGTCCGGGCTATGGACGTTTTGGTACCCCGTTTGGGAGAAATTATTGGCGGCTCTGAACGGGAAGAACGTCTTGAGGTCTTGGAAAATCGAATCAGAGAATTAGGGATGAATCCGGAAGACTATTGGTGGTACTTGGATTTACGGCGTTTTGGTACCGTACCCCATTCTGGTTTTGGACTCGGTTTTGAACGGCTTATCCTTTACGTCACGGGCATGACAAATATAAGGGATGTTATTCCCTATCCCCGGGCGGTAGGACAGGCAGATTTCTAAGAGGTTGCTTGCAGAATTGAAAAGAATTATTGCATTAACTTTTCTTATACTATTTTTTCTGAGGCCTTCCTTATATTCGGAAGGCCTCGAGGTTCGTTCTCGGTCAGCAATTCTTTTAGACGCGACCACTGGTACGGTACTGTACGAAAAAAACGCAGATGAACCGATACCCCCTGCATCCTTAACTAAATTAATGACCATGCATCTTGCATTACAAGATGTTGCCATGGGAAAGGTCGCGCTTAATGCAGAAGTACCTATTCCTCGCGCAGCCTGGGCCATAAACCAGAGCTGGGGATCGAGCCTCATGTTTCTTGGCCCTGGGCAGCGGGTAACTTTAAAAGAATTGCTCTTAGGACTTTCAGTGTGTTCCGGTAATGATGCAGCAGTGGCTGTAGCCCTCTTTTTGTCCCCCTCTATTCAAGATTTTGCAAACCGTATGAATGAGGAAGGTCGCCGGTTCGGTCTTATACATACTCATTTTGTAGAACCTTCTGGCATTTCTGAACATAACAGTACTACAGCCCGAGAATTTGCCCTATTTTGCCGGTATTATATCAATCAGCATCCAGAAGCCCTGCAAGAGTATCATTCGGTTCGTGAGTTTGCCTATCCAAAGGCAGAAAATGTGGCCGAAGCATATCGTGATAATCCGCGGACTATTGTGCAGACCAACCGGAACCTGCTCCTTGATACGCTTCCCGGGGTAGATGGGCTTAAAACTGGCTATATTATTGAATCGGGTTATAATATTGCTCTGACTGCTCAACGGGACGGAACCCGTTTCCTGGCTGTCTTGTTAGGTGGACCTGGAAGATCTTCTTTGCATGGCGGACAAATCAGGGCAGAAGACGGAGCTAAGTTGATTGAATGGGGATTTGAAAACTACAAAACCTTGACAGTTTCGCTTCCTCAGCTTCCTGAATCCAGAATATGGAAGGGCAAAGAAAACAAGGCTCGTCTTGTTTTATCCGATCACCCATTTGTGACTCAAACAGGTATTGTTATTGATTCTAGGAATCTATCCTTTACTGTTGAAAAACAGCGGGGGCTCGATGTTCAGCAACGTATAGAGTTGTTCGAGCCTCTCATTGCGCCCCTGGATGCAGGCACCGTGGTGGGTCAACTTGTTGTAAGCGACACAGCGGGAATATTAAAACAAATCCCCATACGGCTTGAACGGACTGTTCCTCAGGGAAACATCTTTAAACGTATTTGGGATTCCATTCTTTTAACTCTTGCTTCTCTGTTTAAATAAAGCAGTTAAAGCCAATTTCAAAAGTCGGTCACTACTCTTCGAGTTTTGAAAGAACCTCAACTAAGCTTGAAACAAAAAAGGGCTGTGCCGAAATGTTCCAGCACAGCCCTTTGTATTACCTCTGCAAGGCACTGAAACACTATTGGAAGTATTTCAGTGCATTTGTTTTAAGGTCTTACTTCGTTGTAGTGGTGGGGGTAAAGCCCGATTCGGTAGCCTTCTTCTGGGATTCCAGATACCTCAGCACCTGCTGCTGGCCAAAGCGGGACATTTCAGCATTCTTGCGGGCAGTCTCGCGATCCTGGATAATGTTCCAGAGGCCTTCATCGTCAATATCCCGATCGGTTTCGATAACCGCCTTATCGTAGATGACCTTAACATCCTTGAAGTAGGCAATGAAATCGCCGCCTTCATTGGAAGCATCTCGCTGGATAAGGAATCCGCCGAACTTAACGAAGGGAGTTGATTTCGGATAGAGCGGATAGAGCCGGAGTTCCCGATTGCGTACATTTTCAACATACTGAGGATTGTCCCAGCGGAGTTCTCCCCAGCCGTCGAATTTCAGGTAACCCATAAATACGATGTTTTCGTTGCCGTCCGCATCAATAAGGATTGCAGAAAGGCCATGGGGGAAATTCAATCCATATACATTTACGGCGATGGACTTGACGACGCCGACATTCTTTACCACACCGTAGCCGTTTTCAAAGCGGGTGAATTTGCTTGCTTTGTCCTCTGCAGTGGGGGCCTGAATGGTTCCGTCATCCGCAACCTTAGTCATGGCTTCGAAGGCGGGGATTTCAAAGGGAGGCTGAATCCGGGCCCATGAATTGAAGGGTTCTACGGGGAAGTGAACCCGCACGCCAAGGACCTTGCCGAACTGCTTGGAAGGTGCTTCCTGGGTGTAACTTTTGGCTTTATTGGTAACAGTCCGGGAAGAAGATGCCAGGACCACATCCCAGTTTGCCAAGGCGAGGGAGATCTTCATCACCTTTTTCTGTTCGGTGGTAAAGCTGCCGCCGGCCACGTTGGAGAAATCCATCATGGTCGCACGGTTCTGAGTGGGGACGTTGTCCTGGTTGGGAATTATGTCGGCCGCAAGTTTGGTGAAGTCGATTAATACGGCTTCTTCTGCAAACAACGATCCCGCCGCGAACAACGCGATGGCGACAAGAATGAACATCCGTTTCATTCAAAGCTCCTTTGTATAACGCTATTTAGCATAGGACAAATAAAAGTATACGAGATGAGTTTTATTTGTCAACGCTTTTTATTATTTTTTGATATGTATTTGTACTATAAAGCTCATTTCCTGCAATAAAGAGGGACACTTCTTTAATCGAGACAAAATTCTTTTTAATCATCTCAGCTAATACCCTGGCCCGATCTTGAAATGAAGCAGATCCTCCGACAGGGAGGGCCGCAGTGTCCGATAAGTTTATATAAGCCCGGTCTTTCCTAATCATGATCGTTTCGAGGCGGGAATCCTGGGGAAATAATGGCAGTTTATCAACCGACATAGGACCAAGGAGGTATTCTTCTACATAGTGCTGCAGCAGGTCCTCTTTTGTTTTGCCGGAGGGGAAAAACCTCGTTTCTACCCGTAAACTACCGCTTTTCTGTTCATAAAAGCTAAAAAGATAGCGCTTTTTAGGGGTAACCAGCGTATCCACGAAGGCGATTACAATCAGCACAATTAAAAGAGCAAGCCGACGGTTTGCTGATGTACGAAAAAATGCCCTATTCCACTGCACTATGGATGAAAAAAGGTTTGATTTCATCGTGAAGTTGTAAAGCCTCCGGTTTTTTCGAAATTGGTAACAAATTCTGCAATACCCTTATATAACGCTTCGGAAAACTTCTGCAAGTAGGCTCCATCGCTCATCAATATGGCATCCTGGAGATTGGTGATAAAGCCTAGTTCCACTAACACAGAGGGCATTTTTGCATTGCGCACCACAAACCATTCTTCAGCCTTGAGGCCCCGGGAAGGAATTCGGTCTCCCAGAGAGGTATCAAGCTGGCCCAGGATGTGCTTTGCTAACAGGATGCTTTCGGTGGTGAATTCTTCTTCGAGCATGGCGTTCAGGATAGGCAGGACTTCGGTTGATTCCTGGTATTTTTTGGGATCCACTACGGTCCGCCGGTATTCAGGGCTGAGATACCAGACCTCATAGCCTCGGGCATTTTTGTTAAAGGAAGCATTGGCATGGATAGAAATATACAAAATGGCTTCATGTTCGCCGAGCTGTATAGAATTTGCGATAGAAACCCGGTCATCCAGCGTAGGATAGGTATCGCTCGATCGGGTCATGAGGATGCGTTTTTCGGGGTATTGCGCCACAAGCGAATCATACACCTGTTTTCCCACCGTAAGGGTTATGTTTTTTTCCTGGAGGGTCACCTTTTTTTTATTTATCGTATGCTCCGCTACAGCGCCGCTGTCTCTGCCTCCATGGCCTGGATCTATCACGATGGCCGCAATGCGGTACAGGCTTTGATTCGTCGTCTTTATAGAGGCAAGAGCCTTTTCAAGGCCCTGCGGGGTTTCTGAAGGAAAGAAAAGTGTTCCGCCTAAGTAACGGGGGGGAGGAAGATAAACCACATAGCGGCCGTCGATGATAAAAGGTAAGGCGTTTTCACCCGCCTCGGCGCTAAAACTGATCCGGTGTTCCGGTGTAAGGAGCAGTCCCGCTTGCAGAAGCGGATCCCACTGAAGCTTTGCAGACAAACCGGTGAGCACCTTGGATAGCTCCACATCCTCTGCAAAGCCTGACATGAGGGCAACAAAAAAGAGTACTAATACAAGATGCTGCCGCCTTTGCGTTCCGCCCCTTTTCATCACCTAAACCGCTTTGCCGCCTGAGATGTAAGTTCATCAATATAGTAAAGGGCACCCTGATAGGAACCGCGAACAAAGGCCTGCCAAAAACGACGGTCTAAAATGGTCATGCCGGCCTGGGGCTGTGCTACTACAGGCAATGCGAGTCCGGTAATGGTTCTCAGCACCTGGAGGCTTTCTTCGGGGCTCCGACCATGGTAATCTTTTAAAGAAGGCTGGAAAAACTCCGGAAAAGCAAAGATGGAGATGGCCCCCTTCGCTACAGCCTTTAGATCCACCTCGTTTTCTGGCATAGCAAATAGTATTTGGGCCAGGTCCTGAGAGAGCGGGTAAGCCGGAGGCGGAAACGACGGGACCGATACTGGACTTTCGGTAAATAAAAAGGCTTCGGTTTCCGCATGGGGACTTGCGAGGCGTATCCAGATCCGGCGGGCCGCATCTTCTGCGGCTTGTATGGCCGCAGCCCGGTCCGGCAGGGCGCTGATGACGTTGCCGCACTTGGTGACGTTATTTTCCGGGAACTGCACCCGGGACCCCTTGGAGATCCTCGAAAAGACATCTTGAATGCCCGGAATACTTTTGGCTTCATCAATTCCATACAGTTCAGCCACCTGGCCGGGGATAGAAATAAAGGCCCGTTCAGCGCTGGTCCATGTGCGAATAGGTTCGAGGGGGCCCGGCGCTTCGCCGATGGCAACGGCGATGGCTGCTTTTGTAGGCTCCACTCCGGAAGCGTAAGGATAGGTCCAGCCTGACATATAGCCCCCGGAAAGGCGGGCCGCAATTTCGCCGATCATAGGGCCCCGGGGAGTAAGCTTTACATCTCCCTTGGCAGCCCCGTTGGTAATGCCGAGGGCCCGGACTCCCGCCTTAAAGGTCTCAAGCAGAGCTGCGGCCTCTTGCTCCGGGAGCGCAGTCGGCATGGTGTGACCCATTTCTATAAAATAGGGGGGAAAGAAAATATGCCGGTCCGCCAGGCCGCAGATGCTGATATTCCCTTGATACACAATTGCATCGACAGAAAATTCCGGGCCCTCCATGTATTCCTCCACAATTGCCCGGCCGGACCTGGAAAAGGCAAGCGCATCCTGCAGGGCTGCCCGCAGGTCTTCTGCCGAATCGGCCCGCCTGCAGCCCCGGGCGCCCATGTTGTCTACCGGTTTTACAACCACAGGGAAGGGAAAGGGCAGCACCGGAAGGCTCCCTGCGGCAAATTGGGATTGATGAACGATAACAAATTCGGGGGATGGAACCCCCGCTTCTTTGAAGCGCCGCCGCATCCGTTCTTTATCTGAGGCGTCTAAAGCAGCTTCGTAGGGAATACCCGGAAGCTTGAGCCGTTCTGCAACCCAGGCGACGGAGGCAGAAAAATCGGTTCCCGCCGTCATAACCCCTGAAAGGCCTCCATCCATTTTAAGAGACCGGGCAAAGGCTTCCAGGGCTTCCTTGTCCTTGAGGTCGATTTTTTCGAACCGGTCCGCCAAACCGACACAGGCTGCGTTGGGATCCGCATCGACCACTACGGCCTCGAGGCCCCGTTCTTTTGCAAAGCTAATGGCCGGTTTCTGCATGATACCGGCGCCTAATATCAGTATCCTCTGTTTCATTATCTTTATTCCCTATTCTTTTATGGCATAGGCTTCAAAGGTATCACCCAAAGAAAATATTTGACTGATCCTATATAGCACCCTATATATGACTGTTTTTTGCGACTTTGCAAAGGGTCCTAAAAGGGGGAACCGTTCCGGATGGTGCCCCGTGTTGACCGTTTTTACCAGTCGAAAGCCAAAACGCTTAAGGATTGGGCCGCTTTTCGCGGGACTCCAGATGGTCCAATGGTCAGGAGGACTGTGTTCCAGAAAGGAGTGGGGACGGGCTCGACCCGAAACGCCAGAACCAGAAGGGGTAGAAAAGGCAAGGATTCCCCCTTTTTTAAGGAGGGCGGCGGCCCCTTCCAGGGCGGCACCCAGGTCCTGAAAGTGTTCAATCACATACCAGAGTGTGACCACATCCATAGCCTGGCCGCCGGTCAGGGGGCTCAGGTCCGTTTCGGGGAAAAGGCCCTGAAGAACTGGAACTCCCACATGATCCTGTACATAGCGAACCGCATCGGCTGAGGGGTCAAGGCCCCGGACAGCCCAGCCCAGGTCGCGGCCTGCGGCTAGAAAGGGGCCGTAGGCACAGCCGATATCAAGGAGCCTGACCGGCTCCTCTGGGGTCTTGGTATGAGGCAAGAGGCTTTGAATTCTTTCGAGCCGGGACCGGGCCATACGGACCAGGTTGGGAAAGTCTTCGATATAGGTTTTTCCGTACTGTTTCTTGTAATCTTCCAGGAAATAGGCTCCGTCATAGGTAATGGGTGGTTCGTTGGGGCGGCTCATATAGGTGATGCCGCAGGTCTTGCAGCGGAAATAGGTTCGTTCAGAGAAGCGGGCAAGGACTTTTCTGTGCCGGGGCTGCCTGTCGTGGCAGAGGGGACAGCGGCTGTGGCCGGGAAAGGTCCAGCGGCTCAAGGCGGCAGCCAAGGCCATGGGTTCCTTCTGGGGAGGAATATGGCGCTGGGTCGCTTCGCGGCTCATTTCTAGAATGCTTTGATAGTGAGATTTTTTCACCAGAAGCCGCCCTGCCCTTGCGGCGGCCCGGCGGCCATACCCAAAGGAATAAAGCCCTGCCGAAAGACTTAATACTTCGTGGTACCCCGTCGGAGAAACCAGGGCGACCGGGAGCCGGGCCGCCAGGGCTTCGAAGGCGGTGAGGCCAAAATGGGTAATAAGAAGGTCATAGCGGCAGAGGGTTTCGGCAAGCCTTGAGGGGCTCTCTAGGATCTGTACACCCTGGCGAGCAAGGATATTTCGCTCTTCCTGGGAAATAAGGCGGTTTTTTGGGCCAATCACCAGGGTAATCCAATTTGCAGGGACAAAGTCCATTAGCCCCTGGACTACAGGGATACTTAAGCCCCTTTCATCTTCGGCGCCGAAGCTGACCAAAATACGAATGGCCCTGGGGTCCTC
>JAIWNU010000140.1 GCA_020216655.1 Treponema sp.
AATATAATAAGCTGACCGGTGTACAGGTGAACTACCAGTCCATTGGTTCTGGCGGCGGTATCAAGAGTATCAGCGACATGACCGTAGATTTTGGCGCCACCGATGGTCCCATGACGGACGAACAGCTTGCTGCGGCCAAGGGTGGTGAAATCGTTCATATCCCCGCCGCTATGGGTGCAGTCGTTCCCACCTACAATATTCCTGAACTGGCAAAAGTTAAGGATTCATTGAAATTTACCCCTGAAACCTTAGCTGGCATCTATCTCGGCGAAATAATTAAATGGAACGATGATAAACTCGTCGCTGACAACCCTGCGCTCAAAAATGTTAACAAGTTTATCGTGGTTGTTCGCCGGTCCGATGGTTCCGGTACTACCAATATTTGGACCAGCTACCTTGCTGCTGTCAGCGAAACCTGGGCCAAGAAAGTCGGAGCAGGAAACTCTGTTCAGTGGCCTGTTGGTCTTGGCGGTAAGGGAAATGAAGGTGTGGCCGGTGTAGTTAAGCAGACTCCCTATGCGATCGGTTATGTGGAACTGGCCTATGCGAACCAGAATAAGCTCCCCGCTGGTCAGGTAAAGAATAAGGCAGGCAAGTGGATTACTCCCAGCATGAAGTCCGTTTCTCTGGCTGCCCAGGGTGTGGCCCTCCCCGATGATATGCGGGTAAAGCTTGTTAACAGCGACAACCCAGACGCATTCCCCATCGCGGGTTTCACCTGGCTCCTTGCGTACACCACCCAGACCGATGCAGCGAAAGCTCTTGCTCTTACCCGTATGCTCTGGTGGGCTACCCATGATGGTCAGAAATACTGCGAAGCCCTGGACTATGCTCCCATTCCTGCAGATGCAATCAAGAAGGCAGAGGTTCTCATAAAGAAAATCACCATTAATGGAAAGCAGGCTCTGTCTGAGAGTATTTCCAAATAAATAAGGATTATATACGTTGATGAAAAAGCCCTGGGATGTTTTTACCAAAACAAATCCGGGGCGCTTGTCCGTCACCAAGGACCCGGGAGACCGGGTCTTTTCGGTGATTATTGGAAGCGCTTCGGTCTTCGTTATTGTTCTTCTTTCCGCTTTTGTGCTCCTTTTATTTTATGATTCTTTGGAATCCATAGAGCGCTTTGGATTTAAGTTTTTTACCGGATCTGATTGGAACCCGGTTGAAACAGAAATGCACCCCATAAATTTTGGGGCTCTTCCTTTTATATTTGGTACCATAGTAACATCGGTAGGTGCATTGATTCTGGCTACGCCGCTTGCTATCGGAGCTGCCCTGTTTATTGTGGAATATGCACCTCTCTGGCTTGGAAAAATTGTAAGTTTTATTATTGAGCTGCTTGTGGCTATCCCGAGCGTTGCCTATGGTATTTGGGGCCTCTTTGTCCTGATTCCGGTAATGCGCAGCACCGTAGAACCGGCATTACAGACCATACTAGGACCAATCCCTATTTTAGGGGCCCTGGTAGAAGGTCCGCCTATAGGTCAGGACCTGCTTACCGGAAGTGTAATTCTTGCCATTATGATTCTTCCCACGATTTTATCAGTATCCCGGGAAATACTTAAAAATGTACCCAGGCTCCAAAAAGAAGGTATGCTCGCTTTGGGAGCTACGAAGTGGGAGGTGTTAACCGGGGCGGTTTTACCCTATGCCCGGGGCGGTATTGTCGGCGGTGCCATGCTGGGACTTGCCCGAGCTATCGGTGAGACCATGGCGGTCACCATGGTGATCGGAAACAGTACCACAAAAATCAGTCCTTCTTTGTTCACCCCTGGCTACACTATTGCCAGTGCAATCGCAAACCAATTTACCGAAGCGGACTCGTCCATTTATTTCAGTGCCATCGTGGAATTGGGTTTGCTGCTCCTTGTGGTCGCTTCTGCATTCAACATTCTGGCCCACTTTTTAACCCAATATATACTGAAAGGGGGTGATGCCCGCCATGCGTGATGTTGAGCTTGATCGTATTAAATATAGAAAATTAACGGCTGCTTTTTTCTATGGCCTTATCATAATTGCTACCCTGCTTTCGGTATCAATTCTGTTTGTTATTATTACCCATATTTTTATAAACGGTATCGGGGCTCTTAACCTGGATTTCTTTACCCAGATTCCAAAACCCTACGGCGAAGAGGGGGGCGGAATTGCTCCAGCTATCCTGGGTACTCTCATGATGCTTGCGGTGGCGGCCCTCATTGCAATTCCTATCGGGGTTGCAACGGCTGTATTTATTGTTGAATACGGCGCTACTAAATTAGCTTCAGCGGTTCGTTTTGCGGTTGAACTGCTTGCTGATCTGCCCTCTATTGTTGTAGGTATCTTTATTTGGGCCCTGGTAGTACGTAATTTAACTGGCTATTCAGGCCTTGCCGGTTCTCTTGCCCTCGCGGTTATTATGATACCGATTATCGCACGAAGTGTGGAAGAAATTCTCAAACTTGTTCCTGATACGCTCCGGGAAGCAGCCCTTGCGCTTGGAACTCCGCGGTGGAAAGTTGTGTTATTTATCGTAATTCCCACCGTTCTTCCTGGCCTTTTAACAAGTATTATGCTTGCGGTCGCCCGCGCTGCAGGAGAAACGGCCCCGCTTTTGCTGACCTCTTTAGGGAATACCTTTTTTAATTTCGATTTACGCAGGCCCATGGCAGCCATGCCGCTCCAAATTTATAGTTATGCCATATCGCCCTATGATGACTGGCATAAGAAAGCCTGGGGAGCAACCCTGCTCCTTATTGCCCTGGTAGGTATTATCAGCGGTGCGGTCAAATATTTTACACGAAGGTGGAATCATGAGTCTCATTAAATCCATGGCCGATATCGTTCGTCCGCAAAATGAATCTACAGAAACTGTTTCTCAACGGGAACCTAAAATACAAATACGCAATTTGAATGCCTTTTACGGTAAACAGCATGCAATAGAAGACATTAATCTTGATATTTATCCCGGCCTCGTGACCGCTATTATTGGTCCCTCTGGATGCGGAAAATCAACTATGATACGCTGTATTAACCGAATGCACGAAGTAATAAAGGGTGCATATGCTACGGGCGTAATAATAGTTGATGGGGAAAATATCTATGCTCCCGATGCAGATCCGGTGCGGATACGGCGCCGCATAGGTATGGTGTTTCAAAAACCGAATCCATTTCCAACCAAGACTGTTTATGAAAACGTCATTGCCGGGCTTAGGCTTAACCTTCCGAAACAGAAAAAATCATTCTACGATGAAGTTGTTGAACGCTCTCTCAGATCTGCAGCCCTGTGGGATGAAGTAAAGGACAAGCTGAATGCTCCCGGTACCGCTTTATCCGGCGGCCAGCAGCAGCGCCTGTGTATCGCCCGGGCTCTAGCTATCGAGCCTGAAATACTACTTCTTGATGAGCCTGCTTCCGCTTTGGATCCAACGGCTACGCTTAAAATTGAAGACCTTTTATTTGCTCTTAAGGAACGGTATACAATCGTTTTGGTCACCCATAACATGCAGCAGGCCGCACGGGCCTCTGACATGACCGCATTCTTTATGGCCGGCGAAGACCATAAGGGCCGTCTTGTTGAATACGGCGAGACAAAGGAGATCTTTATCAATCCAAGGGATAAACGAACCGAAGATTATATTTCTGGCCGTCTTGGTTAAAAAATATGCAACTATTTGTTACCTTACGTTATACAGATTGTTATATAGTTAGGTGCTAGGCAGTAGCCAGTTCCTCATCTCATTCCTCCTTTCTTTCTTTTAGCTCCCCGGGTTTTTCTCCTTTTCCCGGGGAGCTTCTTTTTTTTTGACTTTAAGATTACTATATTAGTAATATATAGTTAACACAATGCCATCAGTTTTATGTGGATTTGCATTTTTAATCAGGGTCTTTTAGGATTAAAGACGGACCAGATGTCCAAAAATCCACTTTCCAGGAGGGCAGTATGGAATCTGCAGAATTTATCGGTAAAATAGAACGGCTCATATCTGCTTCTAAAGTAGGGCTTTTAACCACTGTAGATGCCGAAGGTTATCCGCACAATCGCTGGATGACACCCGCCATGATAAAAGACCGGCCCAATTTTATCTATGCGGTGACTGCTCCCAATTCCCGGAAAGCCGAACAGGTAAGGAATCACCCACAGGTTGAATGGACTTTCCAAAGCACCGTTTTAAATGAAGTTATTTCTGTAAAGGGCAGGGCAGTACTTGTGGGAGACCCGGAACTTAAATCGGAAGTCCTGGAAGCAATAGGTCCAAATCTGCAGATATTTTGGAAAATCAACGAAGATTCTAAAAATATTGTGGTTGTGGAAACAGAAATAGAAGCGGTTTCCTGCTTTTATCCTATGAAAAACGAACGGCATTACCGGGAGGTAAAGTGATAATGGATCTTTCTAAGGAAAAGAAAAAAAAGCTGTTGTTTGACATGATATTTATCCGCCGTTTCGAAGAAGAGGCCGGAAAAATGTACGGCCTCAGAAAAATTGGCGGGTTTTGTCATCTTTATAACGGCCAGGAAGCTGTCGCTGTCGGGACGGTAGCTGCCATGGATCTTGCTAAAGATTACATCCTTACTGGTTATCGGGACCACGGTTTTGCTCTTGCCTGCGGTATGGATCCCAAGGCGGTCATGGCGGAACTTTTTGGTAAAGTTACCGGTTCTTCCCGGGGAAAAGGCGGGTCCATGCATTTTTTTGATGAACAGCGTCATTTTCTGGGAGGCAATGGTATCGTGGGGGCCCAAATCCCCATCGCTACCGGCGTTGCCTTCGCTCAGAAATACAATAAAACCGGCGGTGCCACAGCGGTCTTCTTTGGTGACGGAGCAATTCATCAAGGAGCATTTCATGAAAGCCTCAATATGGCAAAAATATGGAACCTGCCGGTTATCTATGCCTGCGAGAATAACCAGTTCGGTATGGGCACCAGTTTTAAGCGGGTTTCATCGGTAGAAGAATTTTCTGTGATGGGTGCTAGTTATGGCATTCAGGGCCGCAAGGTTGACGGAATGGATGTTATGGCGGTCTATCAGGCTTTTACCGAAGCCCTCGAATCTGCCCGGAATGGACTTCCGGTGCTGCTCGATATCCGCACCTACCGGTATAAGGGACATTCTATGAGCGACCCGCAAAAATACAGGACAAAAGAAGAGGTCGAAGCCTACCGGCAGCATGATCCTATTTTAATTTACCAGGATCGTCTTATTGCGGAAAAAATAATCAAACAGGCCGAAGTTGAAGAAATGGAAGGCCACATAGAAAACCTTGTCGCCGAAGCGGTTGCCTTTGCCGAGTCCAGTCCTGAACCAGCGCTTCCCACCCTGTTCGAAGATGTATATGCAGATGCATATCCCCTGGAAACACTGAGGCAAGGAGGTTTCTGATGGCAATTATGACCTATCGCGAAGCCCTGAACCGGGCCTTGGATGAAGAAATGGCCCGAGACCCTGCGGTGTTCCTTATGGGAGAAGAAGTAGCCGAATATGACGGTGCCTATAAGGTTTCGAAAGGGCTTTTGGCGAAATACGGACCACAGCGGGTCATTGACACCCCAATTACGGAGCTTGGCTTTACCGGCATCGGTGTCGGAGCTGCCCAGGTGGGGCTTCGTCCTGTTATAGAGTGGATGACCCACAACTTTGCCCTCCTTGCCCTGGATCAGGTAGTGAATAATGCGGCTAAAATTCGCTACATGTCCGGCGGTCGTTTCAAAATGCCCATCGTGTTCCGAGGCCCCAATGGACCAGCAGAATACTTGGCTGCCCAGCACTCCCAATCCTTTTCGAGTTACTGGGCCCATATTCCGGGCCTTAAAGTGGTGGCGCCGGCTTTTCCTGCCGATGCCTATGGGCTTCTGAAAAGTGCTATTCGCGATGATGACCCGGTTGTAGTCCTTGAAGCGGAAATGCTCTACGGAACCAGCGGAGAAGTTCCCGATACGGAAACGCTTATTCCTATAGGAAAGGCAAATATCGTTCGGGAAGGATCGGATGTAACCCTGGTCAGTTTCTCTAAACCGGTCCGCTATTGCCTTGATACGGCAAAGGAATTAGAAAAGGCTGGCATTTCCGCAGAGATCATCGACATGCGGAGCCTCAGGCCCTTGGACATGGAAACCGTATATCGATCGGTAGAAAAAACAAACCGGGCCGTGGTGGTCGACGAAGCCTGGCCAGTAGCCAGTGTGGGCAGCCACATCGCCTATACCATTTCCCATGATCGCTTTGATATTCTTGATGCTCCGGTAGAATTGGTGGCCTCCCACGATGTGCCCATGCCGTATAACCATCAATTAGAACTCGAAGTCCAGCCAGGGGTAAAGAAAATACTAAACGCTGTAAAACGCGTACTATATCTGGAGTAAGTTATGGCAGTACCTGTTCCCATGTTAGCCCTCTCGCCAACCATGACAGAGGGAACCATCGCAGCATGGAAATTCAAAGAGGGTGATGAAATAAAACGAGGATCGGTGCTTTGTGAGGTGGAAACCGACAAGGCCGTTATGGATTATGAGGCAAGCGTTCAGGGCACGCTTTTAAAAATTGTGGCTTCCCCGGGGACTGCGGTAAAAGTTGGTGACCTTATTGCCGTCATCGGTACCAAAGGGGAAGATATCTCTGGCCTGTTAGCTCAAAGCGCTGCACCACCGCAAGGTCCGGCGCAGCCTCAAACTCAGGTCCAGTCTCAAGTGCTGCAGCCGCAGGCTGAAGCTCTCGTGCAAGCCCAGCCCCAATCGCAAGCACCATCGCCGGTGCAGCCTGTAGAACAAAAACCTGTGCAAGAACCAGCCTTTGTTTCTTTGAATACTCCGCTTTCGCCGGGCAGCCCATCCCCTTCTTCGCCTCTGGCAAGAAAGTTGGCCTACCAGGCAGGAATAGACCTGCGACATATACAAGGGTCGGGCCCAGGCGGCCGCATTGTAAAACGCGATGTAAGCCGATACCTCGAAGGACTCTCTTCCAGTACTGGTCCACGAGTGGAATCTGCAGGAGCTTCTGCAAGCGGAACTGGGGCAGGTAAAACTGTTCCAGTTACCCGTCTCAGGCAGACCATAACCCGACGGCTCGGCGAATCCATGCATGAGGCGCCGCATTTTTACCTGAGAATGGCCATTGACATGGAACGGCTCATCAATCTAAGGAATTCTTACAACCAGTCTCGGAAAGATGGCTTTAGCGTTTCATTTAATGCCCTGTTTATGAAACTTTCAGCCATGGCGGTCAGCAAGCATCCCCAGATTAACAGTTCCTGGATGGGGGATCAAATTAAAATATACCCCCAGGTGGATGTAGCCCTGGCTGTCGCGCTGGATGATGGGCTAGTAGCCCCAGTGGTCAGGGCCTGTGAACGAAAGGGGGTAGAAGAAATAGAACGGGAACTTCGAGACCTCATAGCCCGAGCCAAAGCAGGGAACCTGAAACCAGAAGATTATGAGGGCGCTACCTTTACCATTTCTAACCTGGGAGCCTGGGGCGTGGAAGAGTTTACCGCTATTATTAATCCTCCCGGATCGGCTATTCTTGCAGTTGGGGCGGTAAAAAAAGAAGCGGTGGTTCAAACCGATTCCCAGGGGGAGGACCATATTGTTATTCGTCCCATGCTGCGGGCAACCCTTTCGAGCGATCACCGGACCATAGACGGCGCGGTGGCTGCGGCCTTTATGAAAGATTTGGTTGCCCTCTGGGAAGATCCCGCAAAAGCGCTTTTTTAAAAACAAGGAGGCATAATGCAGTTTGATTACGATATTTTGTTTATCGGAGCCGGTCCTGCAGGTTATGTAGGCGCTATTAGGGCAAGTCAGCTTGGCCTCAAGACCGCTGTTGTGGAACGGGACAAACTGGGAGGGGTCTGCCTCAACATTGGCTGTATCCCCTCAAAGGCCCTCATCGAGCAGGCTAACCGCTATGCTGCCCTGGAAGAGCTTGGAAAATACGGCATTACCTATAACGCCGCCGGTTTTGACTATGGAAAAGTGCAGGCCTCGAGCCGCAGCGCGGCGGATAAACTTTCAAAAGGGGTGGATTTCCTTCTTAAAAAGAATAAGGTTGATGTTATTTCTGGTTCGGCCCGGCTTGTAGATAAGAATACGGTGTCCATTGCTGAAGGGGAGGGGAAAGGAGAAAAGCGCCTTTCAGCCTTTGCCATAGTTATTGCCACCGGTTCGCGGCCAAGAGAGATCCCCGGTTTTGCATTTGATGAAGATCGGGTGCTTTCTTCTACGGGGATCCTCATGATGAAGGAACTTCCCAAGAAACTTATCATTCTTGGTGCCGGCGCTATCGGTATGGAATTTGCCTATATCATGAACCGTTTCGGAGTGGATGTCCAGGTTGTCGAAATGCTTGACCGTATCCTCCCTATGGAAGATCCAGATGTGTCTGGGGCGGTGAAGGCCGTATTTGAAAAACGGGGTGTCCGGTTTTATACGGGGATGAAGGCTGCGGGACTAGTCAAAACCGATGTAGGAACCTTGCAGCTTTCCATAGTGCCCGCCCAGGGGGAATCGAATCAGGCCGCTAGTCAGGCAACAGTGCTGGAGGGAGACAAGATTCTTGTCTCCACCGGCAGAAGCCCCAACACGGAAAAACTCAATGCCGCCTCTTTAGGAATACACATGGACCGGGGGTATATTACCGTACATGATTACTATGAGACAGACGCACAGGGTATTTTTGCCGTGGGCGATGTGGTTGCCGGTGAGCCCCAGCTTGCCCATGTTGCTTCCGCTCAGGCGGAACTCGTGGCAGAACGGGTAGCCTACTTATTGGGAAAAGGAAAGAATCCCCATCGGTCCCGGATAGAACGGCGTTTTGTGCCCCAGGCTGTGTACTGTGAACCAGAGGTAGCTTCCTTTGGCGCAAAAGAAGAGGAGCTTAAAAAGAAGAGCTCTGCTTTTAAGAGTGCCACCTTTCCATTCAGAGCTATCGGCAAGGCCGTAGCTACCGGGCACCCTGAAGGCTTTGTAAAGGTCCTCACCGATCCAGATACGGGAGAAATCCTCGGCGCTTCCATAGTGGGGCCCGGTGCGACCGATTTGATCCATGAGCTTTTGCTTGCAAGCCAGAATGAGCTTACGGTCGAAGAAATAGCCGATATGATCCATGCCCATCCAACCCTTTCGGAGGGCATCAAGGAAGGAGCCCTCTCCGCGCTGGATCGGGCTATTCACCTTTAGGAAGAAATTCGGGGAAGCGGTAGAAGGCGAGCCCCGTGTTGGTATCCACCTCGATGGATGCGGTCCCACGGGCAACACATTCATCGAGCCCCGCTTCCGCGTCCGATAGGGGAATATTAAGCTCCATGGCAGTTTGGGAAACGCTCAGCATACCCCGTTTTTGTTCCGCAAGGCGCAGGACCCGTACCGCAATGAGCGGATCCGCCATGGATCGTTCCGTGGTTCGTTGCCCGTGGGACCGCTGCTCCTTTTCTGACGATAAAGATGTGGAACTCCGGAAAAGTGAGGCAAGCCTATCCCATCTGATATTGCCCTGGTCATCCCGGTCCAGCTTTATAAATACCCCGGTTCCAATAAGCAATAGGCCGATGATAATTGCCGAAGGCCCCACGGTTGGTATAGGACGGGGAGCCCAGAAATTTGCAATATTAAGGAATCCAAGCACTATAAAAAGATTTCCAAAAAACTTCCTTATTCCCATGGGGTATACCTCCGATGCCCTTGCGCTGTGGTACTATATCATGCCACAATAGAAGCAATCACGGCAAGGAGGAACAACATGGAATGGAGAGCAAGTCATATCCTTGTAAAAGATCGCAACCAGGCAATGGAAATTCTAAAAAGGATCCGGCAAGGAGCCTCCTTTGAGGCTATGGCTCGGGAATTTTCTACCTGTCCGTCTAAATCTGCTGGCGGGGATCTTGGGTGGTTCGGTCCCGGTAAAATGGTTGCACCCTTTGAAAATGCGGTCAAACGCATGTCTCCCGGTTCTATCAGCGATATCGTGCAAACCCAGTTCGGATATCATATAATTAAATGCACGGGAAGAAAGGAATAAAGAAGGAAACATATATTGATGAAAGGGCGGGCAAACCTAGAATCTATTATTCGACTCGATTCAGAACTCAATCAGATTCAGGACCTGGATCTTCTGCTTGAGCGGATTCTGCTGGAAGCCCGCCATGTCGTCCATGCTGATGCGGGCTCAATCTATGTAAAAGACGGCGATCGGCTGGCTATAAAATATTCGCAAAATGACACGCTCCAGCAAGCCCTGCCTCCGGGCCAGAAACTGATTTATTCCGTTTTTTCTATTCCTATTAATGAAAAAACAGTTTCAGGTTATTGTGCGCTTACTAAAGAAATCTTGAATGTACAGGATGTATATAATATCCCCCCCGATTCTCCATTTTCATATAATGCTCAGTACGATAAGCTATCTGGTTACAAAACGACCAGTATGCTCACCGTCCCCCTCAAAACAGCAGGAAATAAGCTGCTTGGGGTTATACAGGTTATTAATGCAAAAAATGAGCGGAATGAAATCATCGCCTTTTCTAAAGAAGATGAACTATTAATTTCCCATTTTGCGGTCAATGCCACCGTGGCTCTTCAGAGGGCTTATATGACCCGGGCTATGATCCTGAGGATGATTAAAATGTCCGAACTCCGGGACCCCAAGGAAACCGGTGCCCATGTTAACCGTGTTGCTGGCTATGCGGTGGAGCTTTATGATCGCTGGGCATATCATCATGCGGTTCCCCAGACCGAGCGGGATAAGTATCGGGATACGCTTAAAATCGCTGCCATGCTCCATGATGTGGGAAAAGTAGCCATTTCGGACCTTATCCTTAAAAAACCTGCCCGTTTTACCCCAGAAGAATATGCTATTATGCAGGGCCACACCTATTTTGGGGCCCGCCTGTTCGACGATATTCAATCTCCCCTCGATGTCATTGCCTCTGAAATCGCCCTGACCCACCATGAAAACTGGGATGGCTCAGGCTATCCAGGCTGGATAGATCCTGTAACCCTAATTCCGATTAAAGCCGATGAGTCAGGAAAGCCCTTGGGCCGCAGGGGCGAAGAAATTCCCTTGGGCGGTAGGATTGTGGCAATAGCAGATGTATTCGATGCCCTGTCATCCCGCAGGGTTTATAAAGAAGCATGGGATGAACAGTCTGTATATAACGAAATACGAAAATTGTCGGGTGTCAAATTTGATCCAGAGCTGGTCGATATGTTTTTTGAGATTCTTCCCAATATCAAACAGATCCGGGACCTCTATCCCGAGCAGTACGAATAAGCCGCTGCAGTTCCCGGTCAAAGCCATCGGCAAATGCTTTGAGCTCCTTGGGGCCGTAGCTGGCGATTCGCTCAGGCCCAAGCCCCTGTTCTGCCAGGTTTACCATAAAATCCCGCAAAGAAAGCCGTTCGCGGATATTTTCCTTGGTGTATAATCTTCCCCGATCATCCAAAACGGAAATCTGTTTTTCCACTAGCCGGCTTGCTAAAGGAATGTCCCTTGTAATAACAAGATCCCCCGGTTCGGCCAGCTCTACGATGCGGTCATCCGCTGCCCCATGCCGCCTATCGCAGACTTCCATGGTGCAGAGCTTTGTTTCAGAAATGCCAGGGATTGGACGGTTTGCTGCGAAAATTCCCCGAATCTGAGTTCTATTTACCGCCCTTAAGATAACATCCCGGGTTTGTTTAGGGCATGAGTCGGCATCGACCAGTATTTTCATGCAAGCTAAGCTCCTGTCGTCGCGCCGAATAGAGTCCCCGAACCGGTCAGGAGCAATTCATCCCGTACTGCGGGGATAAAAAGGCTCTTTCCCTTTGTTAGTTCCAGCTTCTTATGCAGGTTTTCTATGTTCGCAGAACCCTCTATCACGATAAGTATGATGGGTTTGCCGGCAGGAAGATGCACAGGGTGAGCGGCCTTGAGATCAATACGAAAAAGTGAAAATTCATCAACAGGACTAGGATAGCTGCTCATACCATTACTACCAGTTATGGGCTGCAAAATTTCTGGCTTGTAGGGTTCAAAGCGGAGGGTATTGAGCAGTTCTTTTACATCAACATATTTTGGTGTAAGGCCGCCTCGGAGCACATTATCCGAGTTTGCCATTAATTCAACCCCAAACCCATGCACATAGGCGTGGAGTATTCCTGCAGGGAGGAAGAGTGCTTCTCCTGGTTTTAGCGACAATACATTAAGATACAGCGGTGCAATAACCGCGCTGTCCCCTGGATAGGCAGCGGCAAATTGTTCAATGAGCTTCCATTCAAGGACATAAGAGGGGGCATTTATTATGAGCTCTGGAAGTTTCTCTGTAAGGCGCTGTGTAAGCTCAAGTTTTATATTTTGAGGCAGTGAAAAAAGGCTGTGGAGAAATTCTTTATATGCTTCAGCTGGTTCTGCTTTATTTAATGCGTCAAGACAGGTATGTAATTGGGGTGCTTCGAGCAATGAAACCAAAGAGATAATTTCATCGAGATGCCTAAACCCGCACATGGCTGTAAAATGGGTCAAGGCACAGATAATTTCTGGTTTATGGTTAGGATCTTTATAATTCCGGTTTTCAGCAGAGAGTGGAATCCCGGCTTTTTCTTCTCGAGCAAAACCGTCTTCCGCCTGTTGTTTATTCGGATGGGCCTGTATCGATAAGGGGGCATCCGCGGCAAGGAGCTTAAATAAAAAAGGAAGGCCTGTGTATTTTTGGTTTCCTGTTTCGCCAAGACAAAGCAGCCTGTTCTCCTGGATAAATTCATCCAGTGGCTTTTCTGTGTTACCTAAGATTACCTTCGAGGGGGAACGAGTATGGGCCCCCATCCAAAGTTCAGCCATGGGAGACTGCCTTTCAGAGTCGGGAAGATCCAGGAGATCCTGGATCCAAACCTTTGAACCCCAGGCGTATGGTTGAATTGGATTTCGTAGCAGCAAGGGAAGCTGTGTTGTATTAGTTTTCATCATTTTGTTTCAGGCTTGAATCGATGCGGGTAATAATATCAAGAAGGAGCTGCTCGAGCTCTTTTGAATCCTGTTTAACCTGTAAGGAACTTGAATTTATTTTTCGCTGTTGTTTTTCCAGTTCATCGCAGAGCATAATGCCGGCTACAATGGCTGTTTTGAGCGGATCTGTTAAACCAGTATTTTTTTGAACCGAGTCTACCGTGGTTTGATACTTGGCAAGCAGGGCATTCAGGTACAGAGGATCCTCATCGGCCCTGATAGTAAATGATGTGCCGAGGATATCGATACGTAATCCTTCCTTCGGCATGGAAGTCCTCTTAAAAAATATCCAGTTCGGCAGCAGGCGCTGTGCTGTTTATTTCTGGTTCTGGCGAAATTGTAACGGTGCTCTGCCGGGCCCGTTCTTCCTGCTCAAGAATTGCGAGTATAGCCTCATCCGAATCTGGATCAACGGCGGGAGGCGGTACTGGTTGAGTTGTATGTACCGTCGGTTGTTGGGCAGGATGCGGTGAGGCGCTGGATGGGTTAGTCGCAGCAGTATCCGCTGTCTGCTTAGTCCCCAACTCCTGCTCTAAGATGTCTTCAAACTTGTTAAGACGATCTAAAGCGGAAACAATGCCCGCTTCAATTTTTCCCTGATCGTCCTTAAATTGCTGCACTAACACCTCGAGCTCGCTAATTCTGCTTTGATATCCTTCCAATTTCTCCCGCAAAAGCTTGTTTTCTTCAGTCAAATGACGAATTGTGTCGATTGCTTTCGAAACTTTGGATTCCAGCAGCTTTACTTGCTCGAGGGTTATCATGCCTTATGCTCCTAAGGAAGCCTTTGCTTTTTCAACAACGGCTTTGAATGCTGCCTTATCTTGAATGGCCAGATTTGCTAAGGCTTTCCGATCAATAACAACGCCAGCTTTGGTCAATCCGTCCACTAAGCGGGAATAGGACAAGCCTTCTTCGCGGCAAGCGGCGTTAATACGGATAATCCAGAGGCGGCGGAAATCACCTTTCCGGTCCCGGCGATCGCGGTAGGCATAAAAAAGCCCCTTGGTTACCGCATCTTTGGCAACTTTAAAGTTAGAATGGCGGCGGCCCCAATAGCCTTTCGCCAACTTTAGAATCTTTTTACGATGGTCCTTTCTTCTGGTACCGTCTACTGCTCTTGACATGGGCTTACCGCTCCTTACTTATCCGTAGGGTAATAACTTTTTTTTGATGACCGGAACATTGTCGCTGGACAAAATCCCGGCATGGCGGAGGTTCCGCTTCCGCTTGCTTGTTTTCTTGGTTAGGATGTGGCGAAGGTTCTGTTTCTTGTACTTTACCTTGCCAGATCCGGTAAACGAATAGCGCTTGGCTGCGCTTTTCTTGGTTTTCATCTTCGGCATGGCGCCATCCCTCTAAGTTATTTCTTGGATTTGGGGCTTAATACCATTGACATGAAACGTCCCTCCATTGCGGGAGGTTTATCCATGACATAGTCCCCTTCTATCCGTTTTAATACGTCCTTAAGGACGTCAAGTCCGAGTTCGGTATGGGCAAGTTCCCGTCCGCGGAAACGGACCGTAACCTTGACCTTGTTGCCTTCAGCCAGGAATTCGCGAATATGCTTCGATTTGAAATCCAGATCGTGATCATCAATCTTGGGCTGCATCCGGATTTCTTTGATCTTTAAAAGCTTCTGCTTCTTTTTAGAATCCCGAACCTTTTTTTCATTCTCGAATTTGAACTTGCCGTAGTTCAGAATTTTGCATACTGGCGGGTTAGCGTTAGGAGCTACTTCCACCAGATCTAAACCCTGTTCTTTGGCCATCCGGAGTGCCTCTAATGT
>JAIWNU010000141.1 GCA_020216655.1 Treponema sp.
TCCTGTTGAAGAGTTGTTTATTTATCCTATTCTATCCCTATCCGTTGGATCGGGGTAGGCCCAGGGGGGTACCATGTCTGTTTACACACCAAGAGGAGGATATTTATGCCCTTGACTTTTGATATGCCCCTGGATGCCCTGCAAAGCTACCAGGGCGTTAACCCGCGGCCCTCTGATTTTGACCAATACTGGTCAGCAGCCCTTAAGGAACTGGAACAAACCAATCCAGATGTCCAAATTATACCTGCCGATCGCAAAGCTCCTACCGGAGGGGGCGATGAACCAGACTTTGCGGCCTACTACGATCTCTTTTTTACCGGAGTGGGGGGAAGCCGAATCTATGCCAAGTTGATAAAACCCCTGGGCAGCGCCGCTCGGAGGCGAAGCGGCGGGAATGGTAAGGGCCCCGCAATCATTCAATTCCACGGTTATGCGGGCAGCAGCGGTGACTGGCAGTCCCGGCTCGGTCTTGCGGCGGCGGGTTTTACCGTCGCTGCTATGGACTGCCGCGGTCAGGGCGGCCGCTCAGAGGATCGCAGCCCTGTCAGCGGGAATACCCTCAACGGCCACATCATCCGGGGCTTAAGCGAAGCCCTTGCGGGGCGTCCCGAACAGCTTTTGTACCGGGCCATATTTCTTGATACGGTGCGGCTTGCTCAAATCGTCATGAACCTTGACTGGGTAAATCCGGATCGGGTTGGTGTAACGGGCTGGAGCCAGGGCGGGGCCCTGACCTATGCCTGCGCGGCTTTGGAGCCCCGCATTGCCCGCGCTGCTCCGGTGTATCCCTTCCTATCCGACTATAAACGGGTGTGGGAAATGGACCTCGCCAAAGACGCCTATGCGGAACTTCGCGATTATTTCCGCCGTTTCGATCCGCTCCACGAACAGGAAACGCAGATCCTTACCGCCTTGGGTTATATTGATATCCAGCACCTGGCTCACCGTATTCAAGCGGAGGTCTTGCAGGGGATAGGCCTCATGGATACCGTTTGTCCCCCTTCTACCCAGTTTGCAGCCTACAATAAAGTAAGGAGCAAAAAGCGGTATATCCTATACCCCGATTTTGGGCATGAAGATTTGCCAGGTCTCCATGACCACATCTTGGACTTTATGTGCGACCTGTAAGGGCCGGTAAACCGATAGCCCTTCATCAACCTTGGTGGATTCTGGTCGCTGCTACCAGTTCTGCCAGGGCCACAATCTTGTCTACAAGGCACACGAGGAGGCTTTCTGCATAGATGGGCGGAATAGGCGTCAGGGGAAACATGTGCTTGCTGATGCAATCTTCCTCAATGGGGGTGAGTTTTCCAAAATCCTGCCGGGCATTTTCGAGGGCTTCCTTGGGATGTTCAAAGCCATGGAGTTTGCCGCTCCGGGGCCGGGCGCTTCGCCAATCGTAAAAAAAGTAATCGTGGAGCAAGGCCCCTTGAACCAGTTCCCTCAGATGATTCCGCAGCCCCAGGGCATGGGCAATCTGAAACGAATGGAAGGCTACCGAAACCACATGGTCCGCGATATTCGTATCATGGTGGACAATATCTCTGAGTTTCTGGAAATTACGGCTAAAGAATACAGGCTCTGCCAGTTTGTAAAAGAGCGGGTTTCGGCCCATAAGCCTGTCAGCTTTTGCACGGCGGTATGTTAGATTTGACATACTATAAATATACTAAAAATCAAGTATTCAACCAGTATGAGCTGTGCAGATAACATTAAAATCGGTATAATCCAAAACAATACACAATTATGAAAGAAAACACCCTAGTAGCCCCTCTTTTGAGCTTGGCTCATATAAAATCCTTGTTAATTGCCCCAATTTTTGTAATGACTCTTTTTGTTTTTCCTGCCTGTAAAGGACCTGAGCACAGTAGTATTGATGAACTCAAGCCGCGGCATGCGGCTTTAGAAGCTGCTTTGCGAGAAGAGCTAGCCAAGAAAAAACAATATTGGGAAACCGCTTCCCGCATTGCCCGTTCCCTGTCTCCCGAAGCGCTTGCTGCCCAGGTCCTTATGACCGGGGTGGCCGGAAAGGAAGCACTGAGCTCGGATATGAAAAAACTGTTGCATGAAATACCGGTAGGGGCGATTATGCTTTTTAAATACAATATCGCTGACTCGCCCGCTGCGGTGCATGCCTTTATTTCAGAGTGTACTGAAAGTGCCGCCCTGCAGCTTCCTGCGGATGCTGCGAACAAGGAAGTCCCTTCGGCAAACAGGCTTCTGCCCTTTGTAGCCATCGATCACGAAGGGGGTGATGTGTACCGGCTCGGGCAAGTCGCTACCCGCCTGCCCCCTGCAGATCGCTATCTTCGGAGCACTGCCCAGCCGGATCTGCCTGAATCTGCCTGGCTCGAAATTCGCCAGGCCGCCTATCTATCCGGCCGGGAACTGCGGGCCCTGGGCATTACCATGAACCTGGCCCCGGTGGTGGAACCCTTAGTCCCAGAAAACGCTGCGTTTTTACAAAACCGCAGTTTCGCTTCCGATCCCAAAGCGGCCGCATCGGCGGCGGCGGCCTTTATCCAGGGCATGGGTGAGGCCGGTGTTACCTCTGTGGTCAAACATTTTCCCGCCAGCGCCGCCGTCGATCCCCACCACGGCCGATCCGTCCTGGATGTGGACAAAAAACGCCTCGATTACCTGGTCTCTCCCTTCAGTGCCTTACTGAAAACAGGAAGCCCCATATTGGGGCAAGACAGTCTCTATCCTGCTAGTCTCTTCAGTCTTCCCATTGGAGCCGGGGCTGTTATGGTGGCCCATACGATTATTCCTTCTGTCCAGGCGAATATTCCTGCAAGCCTGTCATCCCATGTTATGCAGGACTGGATAAAAAAAGAGCTTGGTTTTCAGGGAATTGTTATAGCCGACGACTTTACCATGAAGGCCATAACATCCCTCGGCTTTACTCCTGAGAAGGCAATGATAGAAGCTCTGCGGAACGGAGCCGATATGATCATGGTGTGGCCCCGGGATCTGGGACGCTTTCATCGACACTTGGTTCAAGAGGCCAAAACGGATACACTTTTTCGGGAACGGCTCATCGATGCAGCGGGCCGTATTATGTACCAAAAATTGATTCGCTCCCTTGTCCAGGCTCATCAGGATGGCAGAGATGGTTTAACCACAGAACCTTTTAATGAAGAAGGTTACGGCTGCATGAGAAAGGCTACCGAACAATTTTTACGGGAAAGGAATTTACGATGAATGAACAGATTGTATTGCTCTACGAAAGTGATGCTTGTATTGTAGTGAATAAACGGTGCGGAGAAGCCATGGAAGGCGCTTCCGGTTCTGCTCTAGATCTCCCAGCCCTGCTTGCAAAGGCCTACGGCACTGTTCGTAACCGGGATGGAAAACCCTTTGCGCCCACGGCGGTCCACCGGCTCGATGTGCCTGTCACGGGTTGTGCCCTTTTTGCCCGCAATCCCCAGGCTCTTGCTTTCCTTAACGAGGTCTTTGCTCAGGGACTGGCGCGCAAAGTCTATTGGGCTATAGTTGAAAAACCGGAAAACTCGAGCATAGCAATTCCGCACCAGGGCGAACTGGTTCACTGGATCGCCGTAGACAGTAAGCACAATAAAAGTTATGCCCATACGGAAGAAGCTCCTGACCGTAAACAGGCAGTCCTTCGCTACCGGCTGGTAGGGGAGGGGGAGCATTACCTTTTTATGGAAATTGAACTTATTACCGGCCGGCACCATCAGATTAGAGCCCAGCTTGCAGCGGTAGGACTTCATATCAAGGGGGACCTAAAATATGGAAGCCGCCGGAGCGAAAAAAACGGCGGCATCCGGCTTCATGCCCGTTCCCTTGCCTTTCCTGATCCCCTTTCAGGCGAAACCAATCCTGCAAAAAGGCCTTATATTCAGGTTGTAGCCCCTGTTATAGAGCCTGACCGGCTCTGGCAGGATTTTGAAAAGGCATCCCTTGCTTTTTAGCCTGAGGCCCCTTATTTTAATTATTATAAATTAAGAATGGTTTTTGGTTTAACAAACGCAGAGGGGAACATGAAAAAGGCAAAGGGCGAGAATTTTCATCAATCTAATCTTATAGTTGTTGGGGTGGGAGCCTCTGCAGGGGGATTGGAAGCTCTGCAAGATTTTTTTAAGAATATGCCGGTTAACACCGGTATGGCCTTTGTTGTTATTCAACACCTGTCCCCGGATTACAAAAGTTTAATGGATGAACTGCTTGCCCGCGAAACATCTATTCCTATTCAAATTGCCGAAGATGGTATGGATGTCCTGCCTGACCATATTTACCTGATTCCGCCCCGTAAAAATCTTTCTATTTTTCATGACAAATTATATTTGGAAAACCAGGAACCAAAGAAACGTTTGAATTTGCCGGTGGACATCTTTTTCCGTTCCCTTGCCTTGGACAAGGGAAAAAACGCAATTGGTATAATATTATCGGGCACGGGCAGCGATGGAACCCTCGGGACCAGGGCTATTAAAGAAGCGGGCGGCATGATTATGGTCCAGGACGAAGAAAGTGCAAAATTCGATGGTATGCCGCGGAGCTGTATTGCCACAGGCCTCGTTGATTATATACTGCCCCCTGCAAAAATGCCCGAAGCCCTGGTCAATTATATCAAACATCCCTTGGTGAGGGAGAAAAAGAGCCTGGAAGGGGACCTGCAGGATAATCTCGACACGCTGACCAAAATCATACTTATTCTAAGAAATTTCGGCGGTATCGATTTTTCATTTTACAAGGATACTACCATACTCCGCCGGCTTGAACGGCGGCTCAGTATTAACCGTCATCAGACCCTAGAAGAATACCTGGAATTTTTAAAAGATTCGGATAAAGAAAAGGAAACATTACAGCGGGAACTTCTTATTGGGGTAACCCGTTTTTTCCGGGATGTGGAAGCCTTCGAAGCCCTGAGAACTAAGGTCTTCCCTTCATGGAAAGGAAAAACATCCATTAGGATCTGGTCAGCTGGCTGTTCAACCGGAGAAGAAGTATATTCCCTTGCAATTTTATTGATCGAATACATGGAACAGCAGGGCCTTTCGATGGATATTAAAATCTTTGCCACCGATGTGGATCGGAACTCTATAGAATACGCCGGTAAGGGATTTTATCCCGACAGTGTAGTAGCCGATTTGGAACCAACCCTGCTCACCAAGTACTTTATAAGAAAGGACAATGGTTACCAAATTAATGACTCGATCCGCAAAATGATTGTATTTGCGACCCATAATCTGCTTAAGGATTCACCTTTCAGCAGGATAGATCTTATCGTATGCAGAAATCTGTTTATCTATATACGACCGGAAATACAGACCAAACTGCTGAGCATGTTCTATTACAGTCTTAATACGGATGGCTACCTGTTTTTAGGGACCAGCGAAACCTTGGGGGAAATGTCCGAAGCCTTTGAATACATAGACACCAAATGGAAAATATTCCGGATTAAATCCAATTACAAAGAACAGTATGGTAAAATAGTTCCCCTTCTGAAAAGCGGTCTCATTGAACAGCCCAACACGTTTCCAACAAAAGTAATTGCCGAAGAAGGTATCAGAATAGAAAAGATTTTAGATCGTACCCTTTCGCTTTTTTTGCCCCCCAGTGTTATTGTCGATCAATCATTTAACATCATTCACACCATAAACGATATTAATCCCTATATTAAAATTAAACCGGGGCGCTTTTCTCAGAACCTCTTTGATAACATTCCTGCTGATATGTCTCTTTTTGTCAGCTCTCTTTTAAGAAAACTCAAACATGAAAACGAAAGCATAGCTACAGAAACTATTTTTGATCTTAAAGGATTTGAGGAAAAACAAATTCTTTTAACTGGAAAGAAAATCGAAACCGAACGGACAAACTACTATATTATAAGTTTCTCGGAAAATGCTAAAACGATACCCGCGCCAAAGGCAGTGCTTCCGGAGGCTCATTCCCAAAAGGAATATCGAGATCGGGTCTCGGAGCTGGAAAAAGAATTACAGTTTACCAAAGAAAGTCTTCAGGCTACAGTTGAAGAACTGGAGACCTCTAACGAAGAATTGCAATCAAGCAATGAAGAGCTGATAGCCAGCAATGAAGAATTACAGAGTACTAACGAAGAATTGCAATCGGTTAACGAAGAGCTCTATACGGTAAATACCGAATATCAGGTTAAGATAGAAGAACTGACACGGCTCAATAACGACATTAACAATCTTCTTAAAAATACAGAAATCGGTGCTATTTATCTGGACCGAAATCTGTGTATCCGTAAAATTACTCCTGTAATATCTAAGCTGACTCCTCTCATGGCTTCGGATCTCGGAAGGCCTATCTATCATCTTTCGCTTGGACCGGGCCTTGAGAATTTGTTTCAGGATATTCAGGATGTGGTGGATTCCCTGCAGCCACGGGATCGGGAAATTGAACTTGAAGGTTCCGGAACATATCTCGTGCGCATTCGGCCCTATCGGACGGACTATAATGCGGTCGACGGTGTATTAATTATTTTTGTCGATATATCTGATTTGAAAAAACAGCATAAATTAACGCAGACCCTGAGCCAGCGTCTTGAAAATGCTTTAGCTATTGGGAATATGGCATGGTGGGAATGGGATGTAGAGACCGGCATTGTAGACTATGATGAACGCAAAGCCACCATGATTGGCTATACGGCAAAGGAATTTCCAAAAGAAATCTATGCGATTTGTTCCTATATTCATCCCGATGACTACAACGCTACTATGGAATCGATGCGTAATTATCTAGAGGGAAAAAGCAAAGAATGGAACAGCTTGTATCGCATAAGGCGCAAAGATGGTACTTATGCATGGTATTATGATCGCGGACTCATTATCGAAAGAACTTCAGATGGAAAGCCGAAACGGCTTATGGGAACGGTTATAGATTTCAGCCGAATACGTGATTTGGAAACCGAATTGGTTAAAAGGCAGGAACTGCTTGAAACCATTCTTGATAAAATTCCGGTCGCGGCCACCATGGTCTCTTCCGATGGTCACATCACCTATGCAAACGAAAAGGCAGAAGAACTTTTCGGAATTACCAAAGAAGAGATAGAACGCCGAACCTATAATGATTCCCAATGGAAAATTACGGACCTGCAGGGGAACCCATTACATGCTGAGGATCTGCCCTTTGCGCTGGTTAAGAAAAATCTTAAATCTTTAAGGGATTTTCAACATTATATTGAAATACCAGGAAAAATTAAAAAATTGTTACACATCGATGGAACGCCTATCATTGCAGCCAATGGTTCCTTTGAAGGCGCTATATTTGTGATCAGAACGGATGCAGAAGAGTAAGAACTATGGGTGATGAAAAAATAGAGGACCTAAAAAAACGCATTGCTCAGGTGTTGCGCCATAAAAAGGGATCAGGCGTAGATTATTCAAATCTATCGGTGGAAGAGCTCATCCAGCAAATAAATGTATATTATCAGGAACTTGAATTTCAAAATGAAGAACTCAAACGGGTTTCCCGAAATCTGGAAAACTTAAAAACCGAATACGAAGATCTCTTCATGAATGCACCTGTTGGCTATGTGCTGTATGATGAAAACTTCACCATTCTTTCTATGAATAATCTATTTAGCACCCTATTGCCGCAGCGTTCTCATAAGGCCCTTCGCTTCGATGCGCTCCTTTCTGCAGACAGTCAGGATGTGTTTTACTTTCATATTAGAGCCTTGCTGAAAGGGCAGGAGCCCCAAAAATGTCGGATCCAGATACGGCAGGATAATCAGCTGCGGACCTTCATGATGGAAAGTACCATAAATGATAAGGATGGCAAGAAGGTATTCCGCAGTGCCCTGGTGGATATCAGTCAGGAAGTTGCACTGGAAAACCAGTTGAGACAGGTAAGTCTTTTGTTAGAAGAAAAGAATCAGGAACTTCAGCAGTATCACGATCGGCTGGAAGGGGTTATGCTGGCTGGAAACCTTGCATGGTGGCAAATGGATGTTCCTACTGGCAAGGTTACCTTTAATGAAAATAAAACAAAGATGTTAGGATATGACGCTGTAGCATTCACCCATTATTCCCATTTTACCAACCTCGTACATCCGGAAGACTACGAAGGTATCATGCAGTCTATGCGGGATTATTTAGAGGGTAAGCGAGAAACCTATGGCGGCCTATATCGGATTATGGCAAAAGATGGCTCATATAAATGGTTTCAGGATATCGGGGTCGCCAATGCGTGGGATTCAGAGGGCCGGCCCCTTTCGCTGAGCGGAGTAGTTTTTGATGTATCAGCATTAAAAAAGGCCACAGAAGAAGCCGAGCGGGCGAGCAAAGTAAAGTCCGAATTTCTTGCCAACATGAGCCATGAAATACGTACGCCCTTAAATGCAGTTATTGGTTTTACTGATCTCTTGCGGGATGCAAATCTTACTACCGAACAGCGGGAATACCTGGAAAATGCAAATAATTCGGCCCATACACTGCTGGAAATCATTAATGACATCCTTGATTTTTCAAAGATTGAGGCAGGAAAAATTGAGCTCGATGAGGTGAGCTGGGATTTAGAAGAATTATTGCGGCAGACAATAAAGATGTTCAAAATCCAGGCGGATAAAAAAGGAATTGATCTAAACCTGCAATTGCTGACTTCGCTTCCACCGCGGGTGATTATAGATCCGGTCCGCTGCAAACAGATTCTCGTAAACCTATTGAGTAATGCTGTTAAATTTGCTGAACAAGGATCGGTAACGTTAGCGGTTGCCATGGAGCCACTCCCCACAAAATACCATGGGCAAAAGGTGGCTCGTTTTACCTTCCAGGTTCGTGATACGGGGATCGGTATATCCGATGATCAAAAGGATAAGCTTTTTAAGGCCTTTAGTCAGGGCGATGCTTCAATTACCCGCCGCTTTGGCGGCACCGGTCTTGGTCTTGTCATTTCGAGCAACCTGGTAAAAAAAATGGGCGGGAATCTGGAGTTTACCAGCAAAGCAGGCAAAGGCAGCTCCTTTTATTTCACTATTGTAAAGCCCTACGAATCAGATGAAGCCTCTGAAAAATTAAACAAAGAGCCATTGCTGAATGCTCAATATAATCCCGATCATACTTTTAAAATTCTCATCGTAGAGGATGTTATTCTGAACCGCAAGCTTGTCGAAGTGCTCGTTCATCGGTTATTGCCTAAAGCTGAAATACTGGAGGCTTCGAACGGTCAAGAAGCCGTTGAAATCTGTAAACAGACCCCTCTTGATGCAATCCTCATGGATATTCAAATGCCCATCCTGGATGGATACCGCGCAACAAAAATCATTCGGGATTTAGAAAAAAAATCGGAAATACCAGTAGGACAAGGCAATCATATACCCATCATCGCCCTCAGCGCAGGTGTCATGGAAGATGAAATAAAACAGGGCTATGACTCAGGTATGGATTATTATGTTACCAAACCCATCGATGAGAAACAATTACGGTTAGCCCTCCTTAAGGCCCTTGGAATTACGATTAATCTCAAGTCTAGAGATGCTGCTGAGAATAAAGTATCTTTAGAGCAACTAAGTCATTTTGATAAATCAGAGCTCATGAAACGCTTAGGCGGAGAATTGGAGCTTTATTCTCAGATGCTTGCCATGAGTATGGTCCAGTTTGCTGAATACCAGTCTGAGATGTCTAAACTTCTCGATAATGGAAATTATTCAAGACTGCGAGAGTTAGCCCATAAATATAAGGGGGCTGCTTTGACCATGGCTTTTAACCAGCTGGCTGAAATTCTTGTAAAAGTAGAAAGGGAACAACACAACGATAGCGTACTCTTAGGGGAATTGTTATTACAGGCGGAAAAAGAATTAGCTACGGTTGCTTCCATTATCCGTGAAGAAGCTCAATAATGATGAGCTTTCTCAAGAATTGCGCCTTTTCCAGAGATAGACCTTGTCTCCTTCCCGGACTCGTTCCTGGCAGGACAGGGTGCAAATATCCCCCTTGCGGGCCTCCGGGACCATAATATCATTGACCCGAATTTCGTTTGCCTCAAGGTAAACTACTCCGGTTGTGGGACCGGAAATAAGAATTCTGTTTCCCTGAGCAATGTGCCCCGTTCGGAGCTCTATCTCTGCAACCTGAGCCCGGGGATAATAGTTTACACAGGTTCCGACAAACTCCTTGGTCCATTCCGACTTAGACCCATAGGAATCCGCCCAGACGGCCATTTTTTGACCCAGGTAGTGCCCATCCCAAAAGCCTCGATTGAATACCGCTGCCAGGCACCGGTCCCAGTCGGCGATCCGTTCCCGGCTATAGGTGCCGTCAGAAACTGCATCCACCGCTTCCCGATAGCAGCGTACCACCGTATCCACATATTCCGCCGACCGGGCCCGGCCCTCGATTTTCAGTACCTCTATTCCCGCTTCGATAATCTGGTCTACAAAACCGATTGTTTTTAAATCCGCTGCCGACATGAGGTAGCCGTTATCAACCTCAATTTCCTGGTCGGTCTCCCGGTCTTTTAGTATGTAGGTTCTCCGGCAGCTCTGGAGGCAGGCTCCACGGTTAGCTGAGGATCCCATAAGATGCAGGCTCAGGTAGCACTTGCCCGAATAGGCCATACAGACCGCACCGTGGACAAAGGCTTCGAGCCGCACCGGTTTGCCCGATGGCCCCCGGATATTACGTTCATCAATCTGTCTTCGGATTTCCCGTATTTGGTCGAGTGTAAGCTCCCGCGCAAGGACCATCACATCGGTGAAGCTGCTGTAAAATTGAACTGCTTCTACATTGGTTATATTTGCCTGGGTAGAAAGGTGTATTGGTATACCGCTATTTCGTGCCGCGGTAATAACCGCCAAATCGCTGGCTATAATGCCGTCTATACCTGCTTTCTGGGCCGCTGCTACAGTCTTATGTACCTCAGGGATTTCGGCATTAAATATAACCGCATTCAGTGTGAGATAAGCTTTTGCTCTATATTGATGTACGAGCTCTGCGACTTCCTGCAGGTTTTCTATGGTAAAGGCCGTGCTTGTAAGGGCACGCATGTCAAGTTTGCCAACACCAAAATACACCGAATTGGCTCCTGCCTTGAGGGCTGCAATAAGGCTTTCCCAGGATCCCGCAGGGGCCATAATTTCGACTGTGTTCATTTTCCTCGATCTTTTATTGGAGGTGGCGGGAATCGAACCCGCGTCCTAATACGCGTTGCGTAAACATCTACAGGTTTAGCCGTGCATCATAATTGTCGGGACCCGCTTAGCTACACGGCGTGCGGCGGATCTGTAGCCCGGTTATTCTCGTCTTCTTCCGTTCGGGCCCAGAAGTTGACCAGCCTTGGTTGCGACGGAAAGCCAGTCCCTCAAGGCGGCGGGACTGGGTTCCGCGTTCCGCTGTTTATGCAGCGAGAGCGTAACTGTCGTTGTCGGCAGTTAATTTTTTTGCCGAATGTTAGGAGATCGGCACTCCACCTGCAGCCTACGCCCCGAACCGTACCAGTCGAAACCGGTGCACCCCCGAAACGTTTGCCAAAATCCAATATACGCTAAATACCAAAAATGGTCAATTCAAAGATCCTCTTAATTTAGGCTCTGATAATTGACCGAACTAAAAAGCTAGGGTACTCTGATTTTATGATTTCCGGACCTATAGAGGAAGATATAAAAGATTTAGTTGCCTCTCAGATGAGCTTGGATGAAGATGAACGGGCTCTTGTCCAGGAAACTTTGCAGCTGCTTCAGAATGAACATCCAGAGGATGCGGAGCTTGCGCGCCGCCGTTTCCAGGATTTGGAATTGCTCGGCAAGGCAATCTCCCGGTTCCCTTCAGTCATGGAATCCCAACTTATCCGCGGTGTCGAACGGAATGGTAAAACCCTCGTGGCCTCCCTTTCCCAGTTCTCCCGATCAAGCCGTATTTTGCATACTCCGAGCCGTGTAGTAGCATCCCGCAGTTATTTGGTGGCGAAATCCCATGCATTTTCCCTGTTATGCATCCTCTTGGAACATAACCACCCGCTCAATGGATCCTTAAAGTCGGTGGTGTTTAAAATATCCTGCGCCCTTATGGCCGAGGATGTGTATCTGGCTTGTCTTGAAAATCCTATTTTTACTATCGAAAAGAAGGTTAGAATTGCCAGTGACTTGGTGCACCTCTGGGAACATGGTATAGATCCCCGCTCAGTACAGCATGTTCCATCTTTGCAGGCCCTGTGGACCGCCCGGGATGCCAGTCCCCCCACCTTCGGGACATTGGATGGTTCATCTGAACTGGTGCGTCTTTCCATGGATCTGGATGATGAATGGCAGGATTTTTTATTGCATAACCTGCAAAACGAAGAAACAAAGGCTGCTTTGGAAGAATTTTTATTCGGTCTGTCTTTCGAAGAAATTCAGCAGCTGAGGAATAGGCTTGCAAAATACGGAATTTGCGCCATAGATTATCCTGAAGTCCGCTCATACCTCGGAGGGGAACCCGCCTATGGCGATTATGCGGGGCTTTCTCATCATGGGGACCCCCGGGCGATTTATGACTTTTATGCAGAACGCCGGGACGCTGCTCAATACCGGAGGCGTTCAAAAGCACCCGGCCCTCACCGAACCTTGGAAGAATTGTACCTCATGTACCGAATGTTCCAGGAATAAAGGGTTTACACCGCGGGGGAGAGCCGCAGGTCCAGATTATAGTTTATTTCCAGTTCTTCCAATTCTTTTTTCAGCAGCATAATGGAGACATCGGCAGGAATAAGAAGCTGGGCTTTTATAATAAATAGGGGAGCCCCCGTCATCGGTGCACTCTCAGTGTTTGTCTCCAGGTCGGTGATATTAATGCCGTATTTGCGTAACAGTTTGGAAACCCCATGAACGATTCCCGGTGTGTCAAGGGAGGATGACTCAAGAATGTAGGGGAGGGCTCTGCTTGTTTGTTGAGAGCCCGAGGTATAGCGCATCTGCAGGGATAGCTGCAAACGGTCTTCCAGAAGGTTTTTGTCCTCTATTAATTTTTTAAGCCGCTCTTCGGGACCGGAAATAAGTACCAAAATAGCAAAATCCCCGCCTAAGAGGGACATCCTGCTTTCTTCTATATTGCAGGAACGGTCAAGTATCTCCTTGGAAAGATCATCTACAATGCCTATGCGGTCTTTGCCAACGGCGGTTAACAAAAGCTGCTGTTTCATATATTACTCCTATAGGGTTTCCGGGGCTCGCTTTACATCTACCCCTCGTTCGTCAATGTCTGTGTCAGATTCTATACATTCAGCGCTCGTAACCGTCTTGAACTGGGCTAAGGCATGTTCCAGCTCGGCCGCACCTTCACGGCTCTGCTGGCTGATTTCTTCCAGGTGTATGATACTTTCCAGAATTTCACGGGAGCCCTGATCTATTTCTGTAATACCCGAAAGTGTCTGGTCAGAAATTACCTTAATATTTTCCATGGCATCCAGTATAGCATGATGCTGCTGATACATTTTTTTGGTGCCTTCGTTATAACCCTTAATAGACTTTATCGAGGTTTGGATAGCCTGTCCTACCTGGAGACTTCTTCGGTTGGTTTCTTCAGAACTGGAAACGAGGGAATCAAGCTGTTTTACAAAATCGGTAGCATTGATGCTAATGCTTTCCAATGACTGGGCTGAATTGCTGCTCGCTTCCAGGGCCTGGTTTATTTTAATCATAATTGATGAAAGGGCATCCTCTATCCGCTGTGCATTGTCCTGGGTTGACTCAGCCAGTTTTCTAATTTCATCGGCAACCACCGCAAAGCCTGCACCAGCAGCTCCCGCGTGAGCACTTTCGATGGCAGCATTCATGGAAAGAATATTGGTCTGTTCTGAAATCTGGTCTATGAGCTCGATAATTTCAGATATATTTTCCACGTCCCGGCTCACCGATTTAATAATATCGTTGGTGGATTGAACTTTTTCTGCGCCCTCTGTTACGAGCTGACGTAAATGTTCAGCCCCCTGGGACTGTGTGGAAAGCTCCTGGGTAACCCTGCTAACCTGGTTTATGGCAAGCTCCAATTCCTCTCCGGCATTTTCCATGGCATGGGTTTGGTTTTCTGTTTCATTTTTAAAGTTTTCTAGATATTTACCAATATCTTCCAAAGCCTCCGATGCCTGGTCTATGGCTGAATCTAAAACAACAAATTGGTTTTTAATACTTTCAATATTTTTGTTTATTTGGTTAATAGATGCGGCAGATTCCGCACTGCCTGCAGAGAGGGCTTCTTTAAGGTTTGTTACCTTTGCGGCTGCCACTTTTATAGCTCCAAACAACCCCCCAACTGATTCAATCACATCCTTGAGGTGGAGGGAAATCATGCCAATTTCATCTTTTCCGAGGTTCGGCGGTATGGAAGTGAAGTCCCGTTCGGCTAATTTTCTTAAAGCCCCTTCAATTGTTTGGGTCCTGCGGGCAATACGCCGGGCAAAAGAAATCGTAAAGACAAGAGAAGCTATAACCGAAAGGGTAAAAAGAATGAGGGTGAGCAGCAGGGTAAGTTGTATAGACTGGGAAACGCTTTTATTGACCGTACTGTCAAGTTTTTTCAGGATATTTTTAAAACCCTCGTTAGCCAAGGCAATGGTTCTTAATTTCCGTTTAAAATTATCATAATAGTAGCCTGCCTGGGAATCAAACTGATTGCTTTTAATAAGACGATCTACTTCTGCCTGGATGCCATCATTTCCGCTTCTTGCAATAATGGGATATTTTT
>JAIWNU010000142.1 GCA_020216655.1 Treponema sp.
CCCGTCTCTTGGCCGTCAAAAAAAGCTTGGAGGTTCCAGGACGCAAGGCTGAAATGGGTCTGTTGTTTGGGATTTGCAAGGGGATTTTCACAGCCGGTGCAGCCAAGAAAAAAGAGGGGCAGCAGAAGGACTGCTTTATTCATCAACCTAGTCAACCGAAAGAAAAAGGACCGTACCATGGGAGACCTCCTCCCACAGTACGGCCCCAAACCAGGAGGCTGCTTTAATCGGAAAGTACGGCTCCGATAGCCGACGGTCACCTGCGTTCACTAACCGCGCGGTTTTGCTCTATCAACCGACTGTCACCTGAAGGTGTACCTGTGATCCAGGAGCGGCGGCAGGTACCAGGGTACCATTTATAGGATTGCCGTTTACACGGATGCTTATTTGGCCGTCGTTCTTTCGGTTTTCTACTTCGATTTGGTAATGGGCACCCCGGAAATAGCGGCGGATGACCGCCTTTTTTACATGCGAAGGCAGCCTGGGTTCCACCACAAGGCCGTCAAAAGCAGGCCTGATGCCCAGTATCCATTGGGACAGGGCCACAAAATTCCAGGCGGCGGTGCCTGTGAGCCATGAGTTTTTAGCTTCCCCATGACGGCGGCTTCCCTTGCCGGCTATCATCTGGGAATAGACATAGGGCTCCATCCGGTGAAGTTCAGAAATCTCTTCCCGGTAGGCGGGGGCGATTTTTTTCCAGTATTCAAAGGCCCGGTCAGGCCGGCCTACACGGATTTCACCGATCATAACCCAGGGGTTGTTGTGGCAGAAGATGCCCCCGTTTTCCTTATAACCCGGCGGATACGAAGAGACTTCGCCCAGTTCCAGGTGATATTCCTTATAAGGTGGATCGAGGATCACAATGCCGTGGGGTGTGTCCAGATGCTGAGCCACAGAGTCCAGGGCCTTAACTGGATAGCCCCGATCCTGGCCGACTAAGGCCATGGCGCCGAAACCCTGGGTTTCGATAAATATTTTACCGTCCTCGCATTCGGCAGAACCGACCTTGCGGCTCGCATCGTCGTAGGCTCGGATAAACCATTGGCCGTCCCAGCCATGTTCCAACAGGGCCCTTTCCATGGCGCGGACCGCAGCTTCGGCATTGAGAGCCTCTTCCGCGTCTCCGAAACGTTTACAGATTTCGATATAATCCGGCGCGGCATAAAGGAACATTTGGGCGATGAGCACCGATTCGGCGGTCTTGCCGTCCTTGTTGGTGCTGGTTTGGAACGAATCGTTCGGGTCTGTGGAAAAACAGTTCAGGTTCAGGCAGTCATTCCAGTCAGCCCGGCCAATCAGGGGAAGCCCATGGGGGCCTAAGTTGTCCGTAACATGATGGAATGAACGCTTAAGGTGCTCAAAAAGGCTTGCGGTATTTGCAGGGTTATTATCAAAGGGGACGGGAGTTTTTAAGAAATCCCAGTCGCCGGTTTCTTTAAGGTACCCGGCTACCCCAATCACGAGCCACAGGGGATCGTCGTTAAAGTTGCCGCCGATATCTGCATTGCCCCGCTTGGTGAGGGGCTGGAACTGGTGGTAGGCCCCGCCGTCGGGGAACTGGGTAGAGGCAACGTCAAAAAGCCGTTCCCGGGCCTTTGCGGGCATCAGGTGAACAAAACCGAGCATATCCTGGCAGGTATCCCGGAATCCGATACCCCGGCCGATGCCGCTTTCAAAATATGACGCACTACGGGCCATGTTATAGGTGACCACACACTGGTACTGGTTCCAGATGTTGGCCATCCGGTCCAGTTTTTCATCACCCGTAATCACCGAGAAATGAGAAAGTTTTTCATCCCAGAACCGTTCGAGCTCATCCCAAGCTGCCTGAAATGCCTCTTTTTTGGAGAATCGCTCTTGGAGTTTCCAAGCTAGTTCTTTGTTGACCACACCAGGCTGCGCCCATTTTGCATTCTGCGGGTTTTCTATATACCCCAGCATAAAGAGGGCCCGGTGCTTTTCGCCGGGCTTAAGGGTCCACTCTATACGGTGGCTTGCCACAGGAGACCAGCCGTCGGCGATAGAGTTCCAACTTGCCCCCTGGGCAACTGCCTGGGGACGAGAAAAGTCTCCGTCCCGGCCGACAAAGGCATCCCGGTCCGAATCAAAACCCGCAATGTCCGCGTCAGTCCAGAAAAAGGCATAGTGGTTCCGCCGTTCCCGGTATTCCGTAACGTGGTAAATGGCAGAGCCCTCTACTTCTACCTGGCCGGTGGAAAGGTTACGCTGGAAATTGGTAAAGTCATCCAGGGCATTCCATAAACAGAATTCTACAAAGGAGTGTATGCAGACAGCCTTGTCTTCCCGGCTTATGTTTTCCAACACCAGTTCCTGCAGCTCCGCATTGGTTCCTATGGGGACCAGGTACCGCACAGTGGCCCGAAGCCCATTTTTTTCGGCCACAATGGTGGTTCTGCCAAGACCGTGCCTGCATTCGTAAAAATCAAGCTCTGTCTTGGTAGGCTTCCATCCCGGGTTCCAGGGTTCCCCTTTTAGTTTACCGAGACTGTTTCCAGCAGCGACCTGCCGTTCCTGGATATACAAATAGCGGCCGTTCGTATCCTGGGGAACATCGTTATACCGATACCGGGTAAGGCGCCTCAGCCGTGCATCCCGGTAAAAGGAGTAGCCCCCGGCGGTATTAGAAATAAGGGAAAAGAAGCCCTCGGTTCCCAGATAGTTAATCCACGGGTGAGGTGTACGGGGAGTGTTGATGACATACTCCCGTTTCGCATCATCAAAGTGTCCAAAACGCATAATCCTATCCTTTCACGGCACCGGCGACAACGCCCTGGGTTAACCGTTTGTTAAAGATGAAATAGACAATCATAACTGGCAGCACCGCAATAACTAAAGCGGCGAGCTGCCAGCCAAGCTGGGTACTGGTAAGGCTGGAGAATGAATAAACGCCCACGGGTAAGGACTTGGTGAGTTCAGAGCTGGCGATAACCAACACAAGAAGGAACTCGTTCCAAATTCCCAGGGCGCTGATAATTGAAATGGTCGTAATGACCGGCACCGTCATGGGGACGATAATACTGAAAAACATTTTAAAGTAGGTCGCCCCGTCTATGAAGGCCGATTCGATAAGGCTGTCCGGCAGGTCACGGATAAACTGGGTTGTGAGCATCACCGAGAGGGGGAGCCCAAAGGCGGTATACACAAGAATGACCCCCACATGGGTATCGGTGAGCTTCATGTTGGAGAGCATAAGGAAGAGGGGGATGATTACCGAATTGGTGCTGATAAGGTAGCCAAAGCCGATAAGACCTGAGATAGCAAGCGACGCTTTCTTAAAGGCCATCTTGCTTAAGCCAAAGCCGGCCATCAATCCAAAAAGGACGATTAAAAAGGTTGATATTCCGGAATACAGGAGACTGTTTACAAATTTGCCCGCCAGTTTTCCCCGTTCAAAGGCTGACCGGTAGTTAAAGAACACGGTCTTCCAATGGATATCCCATTGCATTTTTTTAGGGAGCTGGGAAACCCGCACCGTGTCTCCAGGCTTGAGGTTCTGCAGGTCAGGGGGAAGTTCATCCTTTACGAGGAAATGCATCATGAGCCGCAGGGTTGGGGCAATTGTAGTCGATTCTATGATAATCCGTTCCCGCGGATCCTTTTCCGGATCATAGGGAAGAATGACGTTCAATGTTTTAGGGATCACCACATACTCATCGTTTTTGTTTTCAAACAGGGCCTTAGGCAGGGCATAAATATCCTTGACTAGTTCCTCGTTGGACTTAAAAGAGGAATAGAGCATCCAGATGAGGGGAACTATCGTGATAAGGGTCCAGGATACGAAGACTACATAGGAAATAAAGGAGCCGATGATGTGTTTTATTTTAAAATCCGGGGTAGCTAACCGCTTATCCATATTAGTATTCCTCCCCGGCATTCAGTTTCTTGCCGATAAAATTGCTTAAGAGAATAAGCAATACACTGATAATGATAATCGCGTTGGAAATTGCCGCGCCGTAGGCAAAACGGGAGGGATTGTTGTAATCCTGAAAGGCTGTTTGATACATAAAAATGGGAAGCACCATGGCGTTATTTCGCTGGAGCCCCTGGGTGGTTATAGCAAAGATAAGGTCAAAGCCTCGCAGGGAGCCCGCAATGGCGAGAATGCTCGACACAAGAATAGTTCCCGAAAGGACTGGAACGATGACTCGGGTAAATATCTGAAACTCATTGGCCCCATCAATTTGGGCCGCTTCGATCATACCGTTGTCAATCTTTTGCAGGTTGGCAAGAAAAATCACCATATACAAACCGGTGTACATCCAAATAAGTGCAAAACCGATGGGGTACATTATGGTTTCCGCCCTCAGCATCATATCGAACTGGGCTTGTGGATTTTGGGTTACTATCTGAATGAAGCGCGCTACAGGTCCATCAGCCTGGAACATCCGTTTCCAAAGAATACCGATAACGATAGTGGAAAGGAAATTCGGCAGAAATACCATGGACTGGAAAAAACCTGAAGCCTTCACCATTTTCCGGTACAAAATATAGGCAAGGGCAAAGCCGATGGGGATTTGGCCAAAAACCGATACGGCGACCACAATGAGGTTGTTTTTAAGAGAATGCCAAAAATTGGGGTCCTGCACCATTTTTGCATACTGTTCCAGACCAACAAAATTCCAGGAGCCCCCCTTGTTCGGGTTAAAATCGGTAAAACTGAGCCAAAATGAATACACTATCGGATAGGCGACAATAAACAAAAAAATAGCGGTAGCTGGACCGACCATGCCGATATAGGCTGGAAGGTTTCTGCCGTTACGACCTCTCATGTCGTACTCCTCATAAATAGAGATGGATACAGGGGGTTCCTTTTATGGAGCTACAATGACAGCTATGTAAGGCGCTGGTATATCGCAGCCCCCCGAAAGAGCTGTATACGGATATACGGCTCGGGGCAGACGGTCATGCTTCGCAGGAGCGGAGACACAACCGTCCGTCATTCGTTATTTACGAAGCAGTTTTTCTACTTCCGCAGCAACCTGTGCGGGGGTCGCGGTGCCGGCAACAATTTTCTGCATACCCGCATTCAAGGCATCATTGGGTGCACCACCCAGGAAGGCGTCGATAACATCGGTATTCTTAGCCTTTTGGGCAAGACCGACTTTCTGCTTTACGATGGAGGGGAGGTCTTCCGGAACCTTATAGTTCTTAAGGATTGGAGCCACAATGGCGCCATCCCGGAGCCGCTGGGTGGTTTCCTCGTAGCTATAGAAGTATTTGAGGAACTTCAGGGCCGCATCCCGAACAGCGGGATCCTTGGCGCCAGCCTGGGTAATACCATATCCAACCTGGATAGCCGCAGCGACAGAACCAGCGGTGCTGGCTTTTTCGCCGGGCAGCTTCGGCCAGGCGAGCATTTTGGTCTTTTCAGCGACCGCAGGATCGATGGAACCAGCGGCCCACTGGCCCTGTACCATAAAGAGGGCCTTTTTGTTGCTGAAATTGGAGATGTTGGCGCCGTAATCGACGAGTACCGACTTATCGGAAATAACGCCGTCTTTGACCATCCGCTGGAGCAAGGAGAGGGAATCTACAAAGGCCTGATCGGTGAACTTGTACTGGCCGGCTACTGCCTTGGAAACCCAGTTCGGATCCCCAGAAACACGGGCGATAATGGCAGACATGAGGCAGGAGCCCCAGGCCCAGCCGTCAGCACCGTCAATGGATACCACATCAAGACCCGCAGCCCGAGCTTTGGGAACCATGGCGACTAAGTCTTCATAGGTTTTCGGCTCGCTAAAGCCCAGGGACTTGACCAGTTCTTCGTTCATATATAGAACAGTAGTGATATTGCTGGTGCCAAGAGGAATCTCGTAAATTTCTCCGTTGGGACCCATTGGGGGGATAAGGGCGAGGTCAAAGAAGTTTGCATCGATATAGGGACGGTGATCAAACTGCTGTTTCGCTTCTTTCCAAGGGGCACCCCAACGGGCATCAGCGCCCATATAAGCCAGGGCAGGAACATCGCCAGCGGCCAGACGGGCAGCGACCTTCTGATGATAGGCCTCGTCGTAGAGCAGCTCGTAATCAATTTTGATATTGGGGTTTTCTTTTTCAAAAGCCTTGACAATCCGAACCCAGTTAACTCCTTCTGAGTTAGAGTTGTCACCGTAGGCCATGGTTTTTACCACGACCTGTTTTGACCCTGACTGACCAGTCTGGGTCTGTCCGCTGGCGAAAAGCATGCCAGAAGCAGCGAGCAAAGCTGCAAGGACGAATACAGTCTTTTTCATAAAAAGACCTCCTCTTGTATTTCGGTACCACGGCATAGGTGATAATCCTCTTGCCGCACCGTATCCCCAACGGGGTTTTTATTAAAAACCATGACAGGCGTCATGATTTTTTTACAAATGCAGGGACAGCACCAGCGGGTCCTGGTCACTGTCAGAGTCGACCGGCAAATGGGTCGACGTAAAAATCCGGTAAAGCAACATACCCGCAGCCCCATAAGCTACAGCCTTTTCTCCCAGGGTCGAATAGCTTACTTCGCAGGCCGGCGGCATGGGGTACATCCAATTTCGCTTAATTTCTTCTGTAAAAATTGCAGGGACATCTAAATCGTAGGCTTCTATATCTCCGCCAATAAAGACCTTGTTCAAATTAAAGGTGTTCACAAAGAGGGCTATATTCCGGCCCATTTCCCGTACAAAACGTTCCAAAATTGCAGGATTTCGAGTGACGGTCATAATTTCTTCATAGGGAATAGAAAATTGAGCCCGGTTGCCCTCGGTCCAATAGGCGCTGCGGAATTCGCCGGCGGTAAAATTGGTCCCCGTATAGACCTTGCTGTCAATCACGATGCCAAAACCCACACCAACCCCGCCGTATTCCTGCAAAGCCACATCGCCGGTACGAAATTGCACTAATGTAAATAGAAAGTTTTTTAAGCCGTCCGCTTTGTGAAAGGCCAGCTCACCCCAGGAACAGCAATTGGCATCATTGCCGATTAAGAAGGGTATAGAAGTCCGTTCCGCAATAGCGGCAGAAAAATTCATGGGGCTGGTAAGGTGGAGCGGTATAGAATATTGGATAATCCCCCGGTCCGAATCGATAATTCCCCCCATACCAACACCAACACCGATGAGCCGTTCGGTGCCGCCCATTTCCTGGGCAAACTCAAAGGCTATATTCAGTACATCCTGAATAAAACTTTCCTGGGTAATGAGTTTCTCCGCAGTCTTAAAACGCAGGACCTCCCCTACCAGGTTCACCGCGACAACCGAATAGGCTTCTACCTGCATTTCTATGCCGATGATGTAGCCGTAATCCTTGTTAATCGCCAAATGGATAGGCTTTCTGCCCCCTGCTGGCCCTGCCTGGCCTTCGGAGATTTCGGTGATAAGCCCCAATTCCAGGAGCCTGCTGACTTGGTGAGTAATGGTAGATTTTTCCAGATGGAGCTGCTCCGCAATTTCATAGCGGCTGATGAGAGGATTTTTCCAGATAGTTCTAATGATCCGGGCTGCGTTCCGAGCCTTTTCAGTCTGGTCTATCCCGCTGCTGCGAGCCACCGTATTACCGCCTTTACTTGGTTGATTTATACAATCAACTATGGTATACTCCCAGTATTAGAATCTGTCAAGCAAAATTTTTAATTTAAGCGTATAATGCTGCGAGAACCGCAGATAGGGAGGCACTGCATATGGCACGGATTGATTTATCGGGAACTTGGACTCTGCATTTAGAATCTCCGGTACTGGGAAGGGTGAACATTCCCTGCAGCATCCCCGGCGACAGCCACAGTGCCCTCCTTGCCTCGGGCCTCATACCAGACCCTTACCAGGGAACGCAGGAACTGGATGTCCAGTTCCTCAACCAGGAAGACATGGTCCTGGAACAGGATTTTACTTTGAGCGAAACAGAGCTCGAACAGGGAACTCCTTACCTGTTTTTTGAGTCCATTGATACGGTGGCCGAGATATTTCTAAACGAGCAGCGGCTTGGCGAGACAAACAATATGTTCCGCGCCCTCGCGCTCGATGCAACGGGACTTCTTAAATCGGGAACAAACCGGCTCACGATCCACTTCCATTCCGCAGAAAAGGCCGCAGCCGAACGGGCACAGTCTCTCCCCTACCCGATTCCCCACAGCAGCTATCCCGTACAGTCTCCCCACCGCAACCAGATCCGCAAAGTCCAGTGCCACTCTGGCTGGGACTGGGGTCCCTGTCTCATGGTATCGGGGCTATACGGAGCCTGCTACCTCGATTTCGCTTCCCCCGGCAGAATCGAAGTTCTTTCGGCAAGAACAATTGCGAAGGACCAGGACCTCTGGGAAATCCCAGTTACCGTACACTATTACATTCCGGATAAGTTTCCGGCCTCCAGTCCCGTCGCCAGCACCATACAAAACTACCCCTTAGTCCTCGAAATCAGCCTCCGGGACCCCAAGGGCAACCTAGTAGCGGAACAGCACCAGGAGTATACCATCCAAGGGCCGGGATTACATCAACTTAAAGCATTCCTTACTATACAGAACCCCCAAATCTGGTGGCCCGCCGGTTACGGCGAGCAGCCCCTCTACACCATCGAAGCGGCAGTACATCCGGCTACGGGGGACAGCAAGGCGGTACAAAAAGCCGCAAAGCGGATCGGTTTCCGCATCCTTACGGTCATTACCGAGGATGACGAAACCGGCCGGTCCATGACGTTCCGAGTGAACGGCCGGGATATTTGGGCCAAGGGGGCTAACTGGATACCCATGGACGCTTTCCCAAGCAGGCAGACCCCAGAACGGTACCGGCAGCTTCTAACAGACATGGTACAGGCCAACATGAATATGGTCAGAGTCTGGGGCGGCGGCCAGTACGAGCGGGACATCTTTTATGACCTCTGCGATGAACTCGGTATCCTCGTCTGGCAGGATATGATGTTTTCCTGTTCCACCTATCCGGCAGACCCGGCATTTCTTGAAAATGTCCGCGGCGAAGTCCGCTACCAGGTGCTGCGGCTCAAGGAACACCCCAGCATAGCCCTCTGGTGCGGCAACAACGAAAACGTGGGAGCCCTCACTTGGTACCCCGAAACACGGGCAAACCGGGACCGGTATATTATCGACTATGACCGGCTCAACGAAGGCGCCGTGGGCAGCACCATCCGGGCACTCGACCCCGACCGGCCCTGGTGGCCCAGTTCTCCCTCCGCTGGCCCGGACGACTTTTCCGACAACTGGCACTCCGACGGCCGGGGGGATATGCACTATTGGAATGTCTGGCACGAGGGCAAACCCTTCGAAGCCTATTACGACGTGACACCCCGTTTCTGCTCCGAATTTGGTTACCAGTCCTTCCCCTCGGAGGAAACCGTCGCAACCTACTGCAGCGAAGACCAGAGAAATCTGACATCCCCGGTCATGGAACATCACCAAAAAAATCCTCGGGGAAATTCTATTATTATAGAAAATTTCTCCCGCTATTTCCGCTTTCCCGAAGGCTTTGCCAACATGCTCTATCTGAGCCAGGTCCAGCAGGCCCTGGCCATTAAAACCGCTGTGGAATACTGGCGCAGCCACCGGCCCATCTGCATGGGAGCCCTGTACTGGCAGCTCAACGACCTCTGGCCCGTCGCGTCCTGGTCATCCATAGAATATGGCGGCAAATGGAAACTCCTGCATTACGCAGCCCGGCATTTTTTTGCCCCCATCGCCCTCGTTTCCTTCGTAAAGGATGGCATCATCCAGGTGCACCTCATCAACGACACAGACCGCATGCTCTCTGGCCGCGTGACCATCGCATTTATCGATTTTTCAGGCCTCACCATTCAAGAATTAACCGTGCCGATACAAGATGAAGGAGAGGGAGCCCGCCAGGTGTGGAGCCTCCCCCTTAAGGACCTAGCCGTTCCTCCCAATCAGGTCTTTTTACAGGGAACGCTTCATATTGATGAACTCCCGCGGGATTCCTGCGCCAGGGATCCCCATGAACCGGACAAGAGCCTTAAAACTACAAGCTTTCTAGTCCCGCCCAAACAGTGCAGCCTGGAAACCCCAACCATTCAGAGCCACCTCTTTACGGCAAAAAATTACAAAGGAGAAACAGAACTGGTTCTCCAGCTTTCCACAGACCGCCCGGCCTTTTATGTGGCCATAGATATTCCGGGCCTTAAGGGCCATTGGGAAAACAACATGATGACCCTGCTCCCGGGGAACCTCTATTCCATCAGTTTTGTGCCACAAAAGGACCAGCCGCTCCCGCCTCTGGATTATTGCCAAAAGAACCTACGCATCCGGCACCTGCGGGAGACATATAAATGAGGGAAAAGCCATTTCACCTACTTTTGAAATTGGCTCAATAATATAGAATTCTTATTGTAATACCCTCATTCATGAACTATATTTTAGTTAATAATGGTTCATTGGGAGGTTCATTATGAAATCCATCACTATACATGGCATAGATGCTGAACTTGAACAAAAAATTACAGAAATTGCCAATGAAACCGGATATAGCCAGAACAGAACAATAAAATACATTCTTCAGAAAACATTAAAAACCGACAAAAAAGTATTTAAAAGGGATTCCTTTTTGGACCTATTCGGAACATGGTCAGATGAAGAAAAAAAGGATTTTGAAACCCGAATCAGCGATTTCGAAACCATTCAAACATCGGATTGGAAGTAATTGAAAAAAATATTACTCGACACAAATGCATATAGCGCATTCATGGCAGGCAACACACAAGTTTTAGAATATATCATAGAAGCAGAAGAAATATACTTGTCCACCGTAGTAATCGGCGAATTGTTTGCCGGTTTTTATGGTGGACGGAATTATGAAAAAAATTATGCAGAATTAAAACGCTTTTTAAGCAAAGAAGGAATAAAAATTATAAATGTATCATTAGAGACCGCTGAAATTTTTGGGGAGCTTAAAAACTCTTTAAGCAAAAAAGGTAAAATGCTTCCCATAAATGATATCTGGATCGCCGCCCATACAATAGAAACAGGTTCAAAACTTATTACCTTCGATACTCATTTTAAGCAGATTGAAGGATTGCGAATTTGGGATAATCTTGCATAATACTACCCCTCTCACTTTTTCCCCAGCCCAAGGTAGTAGGTCTCAAAGGACTCGGAACGGCAGGCCTCGGGCTTAAAGCTCCGGGCCGTGGTAAAGAGACTCCTGAGCCGTTTGAGCACCTCGGCAGTGTCCCCACCCTGGAAAACCTTAACCACCAGGTTCCCCCCAGCAACGAGGGCAGCCTCGGCGTAAGCAACCACTTCCTCCACCAGTGCCAGGGACCGCAGGGTATCCACCGCACGGTTCCCCGTCGTGGCCGGGGCTACATCGCTCATCACCAGATGATAGGGCCCCCGCTCAAGAAGCTGGGACCGCACCGACGCATCGGTAATGTCCCCCTGGATAAAAAAGAAATTGGAGGCGTCAAAGAGCCCCTTATCATATACCCGGGACAGGGGAGAGAGGTCCACCGAAACAAGGGAGCCAGAACCGCCCATACGGCGCAGCGCATAGAGGCTCCAGCTTCCCGGAGCAGCCCCGACATCCAGGACCTTAAAACCCGCGCCCTTCACCGCTCCCTTAAAAAGGCCAAATTTTTCATCCATTTCTTTAAGCTTATATACCGAACGGGCTGGGTAGCCCTCTTTTTGCGCCTTGAGTGACCAATAATCCAAGGTGTCATAGGAACCCATCGTGTTACTCCACAAATTACCCCGCCCCTACTTCCATACTCACGGCGGATAGATTACAGTACAAGTATGGATACATACTATAACGAGAGACTCGAAAAAATAGAAGCGGTACTCAACCAGAGCCTGCCCCAAACACCGGACGAAACATGGGTCCGTATGACCTTTGCGGACCTTCCAGCCATTCCAGAAACCAGCCTGGTACAGGAACTTACCGCCCCCGGCCGGGACCTTTTAGACCGGGGCGGTAAACGCTGGCGGCCCCTCCTTATGGACCTTACCTGCCAGACCCTGGGCGGCGGCGACTCAGCCCTGGACCTGGTGCCCCTTGTGGAATTTCCCCACAACGGGAGCCTTATCCACGACGACATAGAAGACAGCTCCGATGAACGGCGGGGAAAACCGGCCATCCACATTTTGTACGGCCTGGACCGGGGCCTTAATGCGGGCAGCTTCCTTTATTTTACGGGCCTTACCTCGCTCCAAAACTGGAACGCCCCTGCGGAACGAAAAAACCAAATCTATCAATGCTGGGGCCTCCATTTGAGGCGCATCCACCTAGGCCAGGCCATGGACATTGCCTGGCACCGGAACTTTTCATCCCTGCCATCCCTGGATGAATACGACCTCATGTGCCGCATGAAAACCGGCGTCCTCGCCCGGCTCGCCATAGAACTGGGGGTATACACCGCGGGTCTTAAGCACGATATCAGGAAGGGCCTACAGATTGATGAATACCTCTCCGAACCGGCGCCGGAGCTCGCACGGCGGCTCCAGGAAGAGGGCCGTCTTGCAGAAAAGCTAGGCCTTGCCGCGGAAAACCTCGGCGTAGGCTTCCAGATATTGGACGACGTAAAAAACCTTACCACGGGGAATCCGGGCAAAAAACGGGGCGACGATATTGTGGAAGGTAAAAAGAGTCTCCCGGTTATCCTTTTCCTGAATCAAAACCCAAACCGCCTCGAATTTGTTAAGCGCTGTTTTTCTGCGGCCCGGGCCCAGGGAACAAGTGCCAAGGAAGTGGAAGAACTCATCGGGGAACTGGACCAGGCGGGAGTTATCGCTGAGGCGCGCCAACGAGGTATGGAGCTCATCGAACAGGCCATGCAGATCCTGGAAACCGAAGCTTTCATGAGCTACCCCATTAATGCCGAGGCCCACCGGCAGCTTCTTAATTTCGTAGCCCTGCTCGGCTGAGCAGGAAAGGACGGCTGCACATGTATACCCTGGTACGTGCGGAAATCTGGACCATCGCCCGGACAGATCAGGGCAATGCGGTCCTTATCCGCCCCATCGGCTCGGAAATCGCGGTTCCTATTTTTATCGGTCAATTGGAAACCCAATCCATCCTGATTGGTTTCGGGGACGTCACCATCCCCCGGCCCCTGACCCACGACCTTATGATCAGTTTGATTAAGCACCTGGGAGCGGAGCTCCTGCGGATTGAAATCACCGATTTAAAGGAAGGAACCTTCTATGCGCGGCTTGTCCTCCAGTCCACTCTGATTGACGAGTCGGAGTTTACGCTGGACTGCAGGCCATCCGATGCCTTGGCGCTGGCGGTGCGGCTTAAATGCCCCGTGTACATTTCCGAGCAGGTGGTCCAGGAAGCGGGTGTCTCGGTAAACCTTATCGTGGACGCCGCCACCGCCAGCGCCGCCGAGGACCTCCAAAACCTGGCCGATGACCAGCAGGAGGGGAATCGGTCACGCAGCGAGGGCATAGAAGACGAATTCTTGAGGGAAGGGATGCCACTTTCGCCGCCCCAGTCCGCCCAGGCCCAAAGCAAAGAAGCCCAGCGAAAAGCCCTTAAAGCCGAACTCGACCAGGCCGTGGCCAACGAAGAATACGAACGGGCCGCAAAACTGCGGGACCTCCTCGCATCCCTCGGGGACGATTAGGACATCTTTACGGTTGATTTCCTATAAAAAACATTTGCTGCTGAAGTTGACATTTCAATATTTGGAATGTGGAAAAACCATGAAAATAATAAATCTGTTGATGAACAAATACGAGAGATGAGAAAGGGGTGCCAGTTTTGATAATCTATCATCGCGGGCCATGTTTTATGTCCAAGAATATACACTGAGTCATTCAATACCAACAATAGAAATTGTGAAATTCAATCCTTAAAGACCTTTACATAAAAAAATAAGGAGGAAAACCGGGGGTCTGGGTCACCGATCCTCCTCCTTAATGAAAAAGGCTCTATGCAATCCCGTTCTGTTCTAAACACTTCCTGCCGCCAACGGCGGTGCAAGAGCGCCCAAAACCCGATTGGGTAATTGCCGAAATAGGAGCCTGTAACAGGCTTTTATTCTGACCGCACTTTAGCACCGCCAAAGCCGTCAGTTAGCTTATTCAAAGAAGGCACTGGAGACCTGACGGACAACCATTTGAATTGCCCGTGGCCCCCAGGCCTATAATTGGTTGATGAAATGCTAGCTGCATTTTCATAAACCGTTTTGCGAGGCAGCCCTTTCAGGCTGCCCCAGAAGCGGACTTGGCCGCTTCTTTAACACCATTGTTATAATGCACCAAACGTAGTTGTGTTTTTTAAGTTTTAAACCAAAACTTAATACAGCATCTGATCTATTACTAACACAACGTCTTTGTCTTTTGTACCGGAAACTTGGATATTTGTTTGTGTTTTTCCTTCAACAACACTATCCCATGTATTTCTCTTAACAATTTTCCAAGCTGCAAGCTCACCATTCCAAGATGGATATGCATTTGTATAGAATACAAAGTGAATCTGACCATTG
>JAIWNU010000143.1 GCA_020216655.1 Treponema sp.
GGCGCCGCCGGCAAGGAGCGAAGCTTTACCGCCTGGATGAGCCACGGAGATTCCCTCGCCAAGCTCGCACCCGGCTTTATCCAGGTCGGCACCAGTGCCCATGGATTTCCTGCGGTTCTCATCCATGAAACTAAGCCCTGGTTCGGCCTCCAGTTCCACCCGGAAGTAACCCACTGCGAAGGCGGCCGGGACATACTTAAAGCCTTCGCGCTGGATGTCTGCGGAGCTGCTCCGGAATGGACCATGGAGCGTTATATCGAAGAAGTCCGAGAAAACCTGGCCCAGCGGGTCGGCAAAAATCCGGTCCTCCTCCTCATTTCCGGAGGTGTCGATTCTACCGTGGCGGGGGCCCTGCTCCTTAAAACCCTGGATCCAGACCAGGTCCACCTCATGTATATGGATACGGGACTCATGCGGAAAAACGAGACCGAAATCGTATCGGCCAACCTAAACCGCCTCGGAGCCCGGCACCTCCACATCATACATTGCGAAAAGGAATTCCTCTCCGCCCTCAAAGGTCTCACAGATCCGGAAGAAAAGCGCCGCGCTATTGGTGACCTGTTCATCAGCATACAGGAACGGGAAGTAGCCCGCCTCGGCCTCCCCGAAAGCTACTTCCTAGCCCAGGGCACCCTGTACACGGACCTTATTGAAAGCGGCAAGGGGGTCGGCAAAAAAGCCCACGTCATAAAGAGTCACCACAATGTCCGCAGCCCCCTGGTGGAAGCCAAGCGCAATGCGGGCCGTATCATCGAGCCTCTGGACCGGCTGTATAAGGACGAAGTCCGCTCCCTGGGCCGGCTCCTCGGTATCGATGAAGATATCGTGATGCGTCATCCCTTCCCCGGTCCGGGCCTTGCGGTCCGCATACTCGGCGAAGTAACCAGAGAAAAATGCGATATACTGCGGGATGCGGACGACATCTATATCCGGGAACTCAAACGCCGGGGTCTCTACGACCAGATTTGGCAGGCCTTTGCGGTCCTCCTTCCCATACGGTCCGTCGGCGTCGCCGGAGACGTCCGTAAGTACGGCTGGGTCCTCGCCCTCAGGGCCATCGTAAGCGAAGACGGTATGACCGCCGATGTATACCCCTTCCCCATGAAGGACCTCTTGGAAATCTCCACCCTGATCACCAACACGGTCAAGGACATCGGCCGGGTAACCTACGATATATCATCAAAACCGCCGGCCACCATTGAATGGGAGTAGAGTATACAAAGGGGGAAGTCTCCCCCTCGCTCGCCCCACGGTGGCTCGCTACCCCCTCTATCGCCCTGCCAGGACGGTAATGATGAGGGTATAGTAGCTAATATATGAGCCAATTTCAAAAGTCTGTAACCTTGAAGTTGGCTTTGAGATTGCTTGCGGTTACTTTGTAACCGCTGCGCCTAATCGCGGTTTTTAATGTAGCTCTTTCAAAACTCTCTGAGCTTTGAAAGAGCCTCACATATCAATATTAACTTGAAAGATTCTTGAATCCTTTGATACTTTTAGTTATACTTTCTATAACAATTACTGGAAAGGATAATATATGAATAGCGATTATACGTATAAATATATAGAACAGCATCCTCTACTTAAAGGTTTTGTATCTATTTTTGATCTTACAGGACAAACCTATATTAGAATTCCTGATCTAAAAAATGGCCAAGACCGAGATAAGGAGTCTCTTCGTGGAGATTGGTATACTGTTGGAAATGATTTGAGAAGGGCAATAGATATGGTAGAACGAGAGGCAGATCATCGGCATAAATGTGAAGATAAACTTATTGATTTTAATATAAAAGCTGGGAAAACTGGACAATTATTTGGGTTTATAATAACAATTGGTAGTCTTATAGCGCTTTTTTTGAGTATAGTTCTTAACCGACCTCTTGGTTCAATTGCTCCTGCATTCCTTGCAATAACTGGATTAGCTGCTATTTTTACTGGTAACAAAAAGAAATAATTTACTTATATTCCTATGGGTACCTGGATGCGTGCCCGGGTACCGCCGCTTTCAATCCTTTCGATAGAGAACGTTCCGCCAATTTGGTCAGTGAGGATTTTTATAAGCTCAAACCCAAGTCCTTCTTGGCGCTTTTCATGTTCTGGAATACCGATACCATCATCAATTATAAAAATAATTATCTCACTTTGGTTCTCAGCCATCTCTGCCCGTATTAAGATGCTGCCTTCCTGCCTGCCAGAAAATGCATGGGCATAACTGTTGGAAAGCAATTCACTCATCACCAGGGCAAGGGGAATGGTTCTTTCCAGAGACAAGTAGAATGGTTTTTCCTCAAGAGCAGATAGGTCCGCCTCCAGCCGGATTGGAATAGCAGGTGCTTCCTCGGGTTCAAAGCCGGCAATAATTGCATTAAGGCAATCAGCGATACTTATTCTTGTAATGTCTTCCTGTTCGTAGAGCAGCCGCTGGATGTGGGCCATGGTAAGAATCCGGCGCCTGCTCTGAAGTACCGCGCTTATTGTATCCTCGTTCTGGGATCTATATGCCTGAAGCTGCAGTATGCTCGCCATAATTTGCAAGTTGTTGTAGACCCGGTGATATATCTCGTGGAGCAAATTCTCCCGTTCCTGCAATTTTGCATCGAGCTGTTCCGTAACATTGTTAAAGGCTCGGATCAATTCATCAATCTCATCATGTTTTATGCCCTTAATGATAAGGGGCTTATCCGGTTTGTTCGCGGCGGGTCGCAAGGGCTGCAGTTAGTTCTTGGAGGGGCTTAAAGATCTGTTTCCTGATAAGGAGGTAAAGGCTTAAGGTGAGCAGCAGCATAACAGTGAGCATGGTCCACATGAAGAGTGAAAACATCGCTGTGCTATGTCGATGCATGCGCCGATCTTGTTCAAGAGTAAAGCTTATAAACTCCGTTTTTTCCATATTAGAGAGGGTTAGGTTCATTAAAATCTTGTTTTCCCGATATGCGAAGCGTTGATCCTGTCCGTTTGCCAATGGTTTATTCAAACGTACCGAGAGACCAAGGAGTCTGCTGTAACGGCTGAGCCTGCGTTCGTTCAGGGGCCAGAACATCCAAAGACTGCCCATGGCAGGCCCGTATCCATCATTGTGCAAGATGGCCCGGCCGGCGGCAAGAAAATATCTGGTCCCGTCCCGTACTATACCTTTGCGGCCTTCCTGTAAAAGCTCCGAGGGCTCAATGTTTCTAAGCTTTTCCAGAGTCTCTGCAGGTTTACCATCAATAGTATATCGATACTGAATAGTTCCCCTGGTCGTGAAGCAATACAGTGCGGAGAGATCTACATTTTGCAGTGTCGATAGAGAAAAATTGGAAGCCTCAAATTCCTTGTTTGTGCCAGCCATATAGTTCCATATTTCGTCCCAATAGGCCCAATCGGTGGTTAATCTATCAAGCTGCTCCAAATCATCAGCGATCAGGTTAGTAAGCCTTTCTCCTAAGGCCTTTAATTGGGTTTGCTCGGTTGCGGTGATGCTTTTTGTAAAGAAGATCCAGGAAATCGTCAGGGTAGTGCTGAAAAAAAGGAAAACGGTGATTCCAAATAAAAGCAGCACCTTGTTACGCTGGCTCATGGTATATGCAGTATACAGTCGCTGATTGTGAAAAACAAGCATGGGTGCTTCTTATTTTTATAAAGCACCCTTTTAATTTTTTAAGTACTAGGAGAGAATGCAGTATTTAGGACCTTAAAGATGACCAACTTTAGAAATTGGCGTATCAATCAAAAGGAGTGTATTATGAAGAAAGCAACAAAACTGCGGTTAGGCAGCCTTGTGTGGTCAAGCCTGATTATTCTGTTTGCCTTGCAGGTTTCGTCCTGCGCAACTACTTCGGGAGCTGCCGGAGCGTCCAATGAAAATCCTTATGCCTTTGTCGATTCGGTTCAGCTTGAAACGGGCCAGGTGTTTTATAAAGATATGATCAGCGCCGATGCGGGAACCTATTCGGCCAATGCCTTTGAAGCGGCCAACAACTTCTTAGCCATGGACAATTATCTAGAGTTTTCATCCCATTTATCGGAACCGCAGCAACTTGATCTGCTTCATGCCCTCTTTACTAATTTGCCCGCTCGTAAAGATAAGGGGGATGTACGGATCGTTATGGTAGGAGATTATTTCCGTAAGGGATCTCATCTTATTATTTTAATTGACCAAGTTGGATTAATTAAAGGAAAGGTCCCCGGTAAAGATTTTGCCCTGAGATATTTTACGAACGCTATCAATTTTAAGGTAACTGACAAGGAAACAAAAAAAGAGCGTCTTGTAGATACGGGAAAAAATATGTCTACCAATGTTAATTATTACCGGCTTGCGGTACCCTATGATGGAGGCCGCCTGGTGCTGGCTAACAACCTTACCATCACGCCGGTTACCCTTGAATCTGCCAAAGACGACAGTGATCTTGGAAACATAATGGATACGGTAATCAAGGATGAATTCCCCGAAAATGACGGACTTGCGGAAACTATTTACAGCAAGCTCGTTCAAAAAGAGAATCTGGACCCCCTGATTCGCCTTCTAGCGGAGATGAACTATTTTCTGTACCAAATGAGGATCAACAAACTCAGCGAAGCTGAACAGACCCTTTCCCGTTTAGAGCCACTTATCCCTCAGGGAGCGGATCCTTCGGTTGTCCAGGCAGTCCGTGTGGAAGCCCCCCTGCTTCTGCGATTTATAAAGGCCTATTAGGGTAAGCATTTCGGTCCCTGAGCCTTATTTTTCAGCCCAGTCTCTACGGACAGTCGAGTTCCGCGGGGACTGGGTTTTTATTTTTCATCCCTCTTTTTTATTGCGGGCCCTATACCAGAGTTAAAGCATTCAATCATTTTTCCCCGTACATCCTCCTGAATAAACAAATATTACCGGGAGGTCTGGCATGGGCTTGCATATTGGCAAAAAAGCATCTGGTATTCTGATTATTTCGATTGTGCTTGTGGGGATAGCTCTGGCGATAGCAAAAGTATCCGCTGATACTGCTGCCGGTTTGGGAAAGCCTATGGACCCAAATGTGGCTGCGGCTTTGGGCCAGCTTGCCGAAGCAGAACGGAGCCAGGGTTTTTCCCCCGGACTTGGGCTTGCGGAATCTACCCTGTATGAAAAGGCGGGAGACCTGGGGGCGGCGGTTCTCGCGGCCTTTAAGGAAGTATTCTACGCCTATAGCTATGGTTATCTGGAAAAGAAGGCTGTAGAGGAGCGGCTTTCCGCGGTAGCACGTACCTATCCGGGCAACAAGGCCGTAGAGGCAGCAGTAGAAGCTTCCCGGGCTCTTCTTCGCCTGGACGGAGGCGCAGGGCTCAAGTCCCTTTCCTCTTTGCAGATCGCCTCCTATGAAATTGACTCCTTTCCCCGCTGGATGGAACGGTTGTTTATCCTTGAGTCTTCCGATGCCGCTCAAAAACGGAACAGGGCAACAGTACTTGAAGAGTACCGGGCCACCCGCTCCCGCTATGCGAATCAACCGCTTTATTGGCTCGTAATTGCCCGCCATACGGAGGGCCAATACAGCTCTGATGCGGCGGAGCGGGTCATTTCACTGGCACCCCGGGGCCCCTATGCGCTGCAGGGACGGGAATTGCTCGCAGCCTCCATAGGTTTGCCTAAGGGTGATGCATCATCGCTTATGAGCAGAATGGAAATAGAAAACATCATTCAGGAGGCGGCATCCTCAGGAAAGGTTGAACAGCTTGCCCAGCTTTTCCCATTGCTGTCCCTTCGTGACAACCCCTATACCTTGTATGCCCTGGGTGCCTGCCGGGGGCTTGCAGAGTCCCCTGCGGTCAAATCCTTTTTCTTAAAAGCAGCTAAAGAACATAGTGGTCTTTTCTCTTCCCGCCTGGGTGAGCGGCTCCGGTACATCGCGGGGGGCAAAATATGATTTCAAAAAGCGATGCTATCTATCCTCTTAAAGAGGAAGCGGCCCGATGGGAGCTCGATGCTTCAGGAGGGCTTCTCACAGTCCTTTTGCAAATTTTAATAGGCTTTCTGCTTGTTTTTCTGTTTCCCGCCTGCCAGTTCGGGACTGGCAAGACCGCCATGTCTCCGCAAGAGCTTTCGGCATATACCAAGGCCCTGGAATTGTATAACCAGGGCCGCTATTTGGAAGCTGCAGATTCATCTATTTCTCTTTCCGCTTATTATCCAGCCCAGCTTCTGCGGGGGAAGGCTCTCTTTTTTGCCTCCCGTTACGCCGAGGCAGAGCTAGTCCTTGCGAAGGTCCAGAAACTAAAGCCCTCTTCGGCGGAGGCAAAACTGTACCGGGCCTATTGTGCACGGTCCCTGGGGAAGGATGCTGAGGCCCGTATGCTTGCTGAAGAACTTCTTGCGGATGACAGCGCAAACCTCAGAGCTTATCGGCTCCTCTTGGACTTAACCGAACCGGGCAGGGAGCGGTCCAAAATGTTGGATCAGGCACTGGAAGCAGCAGGAGAGGCGGCGCTCCTCTTTACCGAGCGGGCCCGCAGCCGCTGGATCCTGGGAGATGCACCGGGGGCCCTCTCTGACCTTAATGCGGCTCAGGCCCTCCTCAATCCCGAATCCCTCCTTTATGGACCCCTTGCAACCCTTGAAAAAACCATACTTTTTACGGCGGGAGGCAGAAAATGAAGCATCCCTTTACCGTTGGTCTTTTCTGTGTGCTGGTCGCCCTGGCCGTGAGTTCCTGCGCGATCTTACCCCAACGGAGCAATACAGGCTGGGGGCTTTATCCTGAGACAGGAGAAAAGCAGGATTTAGTTAAGCGGAGTCTCATCCGTATCTATGTTGGAGAGGCCAGGATAGATAAAGCCCTGGGCGCTCGCTCCATACAGGAAGAGCTGCATCGCGTTGCAAGCCTGGATGTGCTGCGACGGGGCTATCAGCTTGCCCTTTCTGAAGGTGAAGCGGATTACGGACTCGAGTTTTATGCGGTTGAGCGGGACTTTACCCAGGGCTGGCAGAACCGCAGGTCCGTCTCCCTCGAGGTCTCCCTGTGGCGTTATCCGGACGATAAGGGCTCAGCAGAAAAAGTCCTTGTGGCGATGGGCCGCTCTGCCATGGTAGGGCAGGGGAGCCTCTCTTCTTCGCTGGACATGGAAGAGCTCCTTCGCAAAGCCCTGGATATGGCCTTGAATAGGGCTTTGCAAAAATGATGCGCCCTGGCCGTGCCGTCCGCCTCTTTGTCATTATATTGATGAGCCTCTCTGCCCATACAGTCCAAGGAGCTGATGTTCTAAGGACTCTTTCTATGAAAGAGGCCGCTGAAATGGCAGTGGAAGCATCGGCCGAACTTCGCGGTATGGAAACCCAGCAGGTCTTAAAAGAAGGGGCCTGGATAGCGGGCTTGAGATCCTTTCTTCCCAAATTGAGCCTCTCTGCCTCTGAGGATGACCGGCTTTCCCAAAATTCGGCCGATTCCTTTTCCAAAACCTATACGGTAAGTCTTACCCAGCTTCTCTGGGATGGAGGACGGCTTTCCGCAAGCCGCATGCTGGAAAAAACTGAACTGGACCTGGCAAGAAGGGATCTCCTGCGAAGCGCCGCTGAAACCGGCGAGGGGGCCATCAATCTCTATAGGACGGTCATGTATAAAAGGGCTGTCTATGACATAAGGAAAAGGAACTTCGAGGCCCTGGAGCTCCAACGGGCCATTCTTGCCGAAGAGGTTCGCCGGGGCCTGGCGCTGCAAACCGATCTGGCAGAAGCGGATTTCAGTTTAGAACAGAACCAGCTCGATATGGCCATGCTTCGCCTGGAACTGGATGAGGCGGAACAGGAACTGGCCTTTCGCCTTGGCTTAGACCGATTGCCTCAGCTGTCGGACCGTATAGATCCCGAGAGGCTGTCGAGTATTCCAGCAGAAAACATAGATGCCCTCATTGCTGCGGTGCAGCAAAGCGCCGCTGAACTGTACCCCGATATGGTTAAGGCCCGCTACGGGATACGGAAACTTTTAGCACAACTGGAAAACGCCCAGAAAGCCTGGTGGCCTACCATCAAACTAAATGGAGATGTTTCCCTTTCGGGGAACCGCTATCCGCTGACCCGTTACAGCTATTCGGTTGCCCTGGTTCTCGAGTTTTCTCATCCCCTCTTGTCGGGCAGTCTTACTGGCCTCTCTGGTGCAAGTAAGGCCGGCTGGGAAGGTCCCGCCGATAGAAATGCCCGGCTCCAGGGTACCGCCGAACCGCTCGGGGACCCCGCCTCTCTGTTTTCTGTCCGGTCTCTGGAAGCAAGCCTCGAATTGGAACAAAGCAGGCTCACGCTCTTAAAAGTCCAGTTGGAACAACAAGCCAGGCGTCTTGTAAAGTCCTGTGTTGCTGCGGATCAAAAACGACGCATCGCTCTGGGAAAATTTGCCCTTTCACAAAAACAACTTGAGCTTGCAAAGCTAAAACATTCGCTGGGACAGATGACAAGCCTAGAAATGATGAAGGCCCGTATCGGGCTTTCCCAGGAGGAAATCGGCCTTGTGGAAGCCGCTGTCGGTGTTTTGGAAGCAGAACGAAATCTGGAAAAACTCCTCGACCTAGGACCCGGCGGTTTGGCTGCCTATATCGCTGATTTCAAAGCTGCTTTGTCAAAGAAAGAACCTCAGATGAAGGAATAGATATGCATAAAAAAAATGTACGGGGACCCTTAGTTTTAAGCTTCGCTTTAAGCTGCGCATTAAGCTCCGCCTTAATTGTCTCCTGCACTCCAGCAAAGGGAGAATCGGCGGAACGAGTATCAACCGCTCCTTTAGGGGTGAAAACCTGTATCGCCGAATACCGGACCATACCGGAAGAGGTTTCTGGATTTGGCTCCCTTTCGTTTCTTAAAAAAGTAGATATTACCAGTTCCCAGGAAGGAACTATAAAAAGCATTGAACGCCGGGAGGGCAGCCCGGTGCGGAGCGGCATGATCCTGGCGGTACTGGAAAACCCCCAGATAGAGCTTGCGGTGGGCCGGGCGCGGAATGCCTATGATCAGGCGGTGGCTGCCCTGGAACTGGCCAGGGCCCGGCTTTTGGAAGGGGAATTCCAGAGCGAAGCAAAAATTTTAGATCTGGAAAAGACCGAAGCCGAGCTTGCCCAGGCTCGCCGGGAGTATCAGGAGCAGGAACGGAAACTACGGGACCAGGAAGCCCTCTTTGCCGCCGGCGGGGTGACGGAAGAAAGTATTCGGAGTGCCCGTTTCGCCCTGGATGCAAGCCGGGAACGGCTGCGGTTCCAGGAACAGGACCTGGCTATCCGCTGGGTAGGATTGCGGGTTCAGGATTTGGAAAACTCAGGAATTGCTGTACCCAAAACTCAGGAAGCCCTCCTCAAGGCCCGAATTGCCCTGGCCACCACAACCCTCAGGGCAGAGCTCCGGGCCGCGGAAGCCCGGCTCGACGCGGCTCAAAAGGAACTGGAATCGGCTCTTCTCGCTCAGAAAGAACTCACCATACTGAGTCCCATGGCGGGCCAGATAGCGGCCCGGTACATGGAAATAGGGGAGCGGGTAAAGCGGGATGACAAGCTTCTTACCCTTATGGATACCCAGTCCCTCTATGCAACCATTCCGGTCCGGGAACGGGACGCCCAGCGGATACTTCCCGGTATGGTAGCCCGCCTTGATGTAGATGGAGCAGCGGGCTCCTGTACCGCCCGGGTGGACCTGGTAGCTCCCACGGCGGACAACCAGTCCTTTACCTTCCTGGTGAGGCTCCTCGTGGACCCCCAGGGCGTACAAAAATTACGCTTAAAACCGGGCATGTTTGCCCGTGCAACCATCAAGCTTGGTTCGGAACGGAAAATACTCCTTATCGACGAGACCGCCCTGGCGGACAAACAGGGGGATCGGGGCAGGGTTTTCCTGATACAGCGGAATCAGGCAGCGGAACGGACTGTGAAGCTGGGGGATCTCTATGGTTCAAGCCGGGAAATCCTTGAAGGGCTTGAAGCCGGTCAGGTGCTGGTCCAGAAACCCGACATCGGGCCTGGGGGACTTAAGGATGGAGCCTATGTGGAACTTGTCCAGTAAGGGCCGCTGCGCTTTGTTTGGGCCGCAATGCTTTATGCTTCGATGTGCCCTGCTCCGGTTTGCCGAGCTATTCTGTATTGGGATCGCAGTTTCTTCCTGCGGCTTTATAGACCTGCGGCCCATAGAATATTCAGTTTATCCCGATCGGCCCGATGCGGTGGTGGCCGAACCTTTTGGCAGTCTGTCGGTCACTTTTTCTACCGAAATGGAGCGGGAAGAAGCAGAGCGGGCCCTTGTTGTCAGTTCCGTAAGGGGCGCTGTGGAGGGGGACCGGATATGGCAGGGGAACAGCCTTTATTTTATACCCTTCGCACCCTGGCAGGCTGGAGTCCGCTATGATTTGGGCTTAAGCGGAACGGTCCGCAGCAGAGACGGACGGGAACTCAAGGTTAACCTCCATATCCCTTTTTACGGCATCCTTCGGGGGGAAGTTCCGCGGCTCCTTGAATCAACGCCCTCCGATGGTGGCAGCGTACCAGTGCTGGATCCAAGCTCTGCCGCTCCCCGGGGACCGGGAATAAGCTTTCAATTTTCGCTCCCCATGAAACGGCAAAGCCTCCAGGATACCCTCAGGATCGAGAGTATTGCTGACCTTGACTGGGTCTGGTCCGATGGCGACAGGATTGTAACGATATATCCTAAAAGTCCCCTTTCTCCCTGGACCCTCTACCGCTGGTCCGTAAAACGGGATGCCCAGAGCAGCCAGGGGGTTCCCCTTGCGGGGGATGTGTCGGGGACCTTTGTAACGAACCTCGATACGGAACCTCCCCGGCTTGAAAGGACCTTTTCTTTGTACCGGTCCGGTCCGGTCTGGAAGGAAACAAGCCGCTCTTTGAATGAATTGAACCTGGGTGAGGCTATTGGAGTTCGGTTCTCCGAAGCCATGAACCGGGAAAGCCTGCTTGGCTCGCTCCGTTTTGAGCCATCCCTTCCCGGTTATGCCCAGCAGTTAGATGAACGGACGGTAATCTATGTGCCCGACCGGCCTCCCGAACCGGAAACCTGCTATGTGCTGACCGTATCTGCGGATACTAAAGACACTTCCGGTCTCAGTTTGGGAAAGGAATACCGAGAAGCCTTTACGGCGGCCATTCCGTATCTCGCGCTTGTTTCGCTTGCCGCCGATGGCGTTCCGCCATATACGGGTCCCTTCGCAGCATCTGGGGCAGCACCCTATGCGGTACAGGTACTCCCGCCCGAAGGCCTTCTAGCCATCAATATACATTTCTCCCTTCCTTTTACCACTTCTGCCCAGTGTTCGGTCCTTAAGTTTATACAGCTTTCACCCTATTTCCCCGGAACCCTCGCCCCTGTGGCTTTACGGCAGGCTTCATGGATTTCTGACAGGGTGCTGCGCCTTGTGTGGGAGGGCCTTGAAGCCGGAAACGGCGGCATTGCCCATTTTTATCGGCTTTCCTTGAACGGCGGCAGGTCAGGCCTCACTACGGACGGCGAAGGAAATCTGGGCTACTGGCTTAAAGAGTCCCTAGTTCTCTATCTGGAGGCCCAGCCATGAAGCTTTTTAGGAATGTGGGCCTTCTCATTATTTCCCTTTTCATGATGTCCTGCGACATACTCCGTTCCTCCCCTTTCGAGGTGGTCTCCTGGAATCCGGGACCGGGGCCGCGGCAGTTCGATGCGGGGCTTTCCCTTTCGCTCACCTTTTCCCATGAGGCGAACCGGTATAGTGTAGAACGGGCCCTTTCAGTAACAGAAGACGGCCTTCCTCTTTCCCTTTCATTTTCTTGGGATGGCAAGACGCTCAGGATTATTCCTGCAACTGCTCTGCGGGAAAATCGAGAGTACCGCATCAGCCTTGCTGCGGATGCCCAGGATTTGGATGGCCTTAACCTCGACAGCCCCTTCGAAGGTCGTTTTAGCACCCGGCCCCAGGCAGAGCGCCTTAGACTCCTTTCGAGTGTCCCCGCCGACGGCGGCTTAATAATCGCAGGTGGAGGGGGATCGGGCTCTCTCTTTGTGCCCCTTTTTCTCCATTTTTCCCATGGGGTAAGCCTCCCTTCGCTTTTGCAGCAGGCGTCTTTTAATCCCTCTATCCGGGGACTTTGGAGTCTTGAAAATGGGGGAAGCTCCGCCCGCTTTACCCCCCAGGAGGCCTGGCAAAGGGGGAAATCCTATGTGCTTACCCTGTCTAAGGACCTGTGCGACCAGTATGACCGGCCCATGGGCTATTCTTCGGTTATACACTTTTCTGTTGGCGAGGATATTATTCCGCCCCGGCTAACGGGTATACAAATCCAGGATAAGCAGGGGAACCTTGTAGGGCCCCTTGATTTTACAGAGTGGGAGGGGCTTACGGGGCCGCCTGAGATGCCGCCCCTTACTGAATATTTTGAAAGAACCTTTCATCTGGTACTCGAATTTTCTAAGCCCGTCGATCCCCTTTCGGTTAAAAACAGGCTTTCCTTTCAGCCCTCCCTATCTTACACTGTGGAACCTTCTTATCCAGCTTCATCCCTCATTACTATTAGCTTTACCGAGAGTCCCCGTTATGGTTCAGTTTATACCCTGCTTTTAGGCAAGGATATAAAAGACGAAGAGGGAAACAGCAGTGTCCTCCAGGCTGCCTGCAGCTTCCTCGTAAACGGTTCTGGTTCAAAGCCTCCGCGGCTTAGGGCGATCCGTTTTCCCCTGGCGCCGGGAGCTGCGGGAGCGGCGGGGGACCATGAACCTGTGCTGTATACCCCAGATCAGGTGTTTGCGGATTTTCCCCTCGAGGCCGGCAGTGAGCGTTATCCCTTTGATATTCCGACAAACACCTGGATAGAGCTCTATTTTGAAACCGCCCAGGGCGGAATTGTGGATCTCTTCTCCCTCATGAATAACTTTAGTTTAAGCGTTACCAATTCGTGTCTGAGCTTTTCTCCCCGCAGCGTTCTAAGAACCGGTTTTACCTGGGCCGATCCTGAGGCGGGATATGAACAGTTTGAACGGATAGAAATTCGGGGACTCCTTACCAACAGCACCAATGCGGGGCTCGTGACCTGGACTATCGCTGCGGGGCTTCTAGACAGCCTTGGAAACTCATCTGGGGAAGCGCAGCTGCTTCCGCTTCGGAAATAGGGGAGTGCTTATGAGGGGTATTATCAGGCTTTGTACCGAGAGACCCGTAGGGGTAAGCATGGTGCTCCTTGCGGTATTGCTCGCCGGAGGCATCGGCTTATCCATGTTGCCGGTAGACATACTGCCCAGCCTTGAAATTCCCCGGGTACAGGTTGATGCACCCTATCCTGGTATGGCAGCCCGGGAAGTCCGTTCCCTGCTCACTATTCCGCTAGAAGATGCCTTTGCATCGGTGCGATCCCTGCAGCGCATCCGGAGTGTTTCCCGGGACGGAGAAGCGGTCCTTGTCCTTGACTTTGCCTGGGGGACCGACCCCTCTGCGGCGGCGGTTCTGGTCCGTGAAGCCATCGATGCGGTGTATCCCCAGCTGCCCGAAGGCACCGGGCGGCCCCTGGTAATCAGCGGAGACCCCGATACGGAACCGGCCGCCATTGTGGGTATCCGGTCCAGGACTAAGGATATTCAATTTGCTCGACACCTGGCGGAGTATGAGCTGCGGTCCAGGTTTAGACGGATTGATGAAATTGGCCGGGTTGTGCTTGTAGGGGGCCAGGAAGAGGAAGTCCGCCTCCGGATAGATCCGGAACGGTCCTTTGCCCGGGGACTCGGGGCATCGAGCCTGGCACAGCTTATCGGTTCCGAATGGGTAGATGTCAGCGCGGGAACGGGACGGGAAGGAACACAGGAACTGGTGATTGTCTGTGCCGGAAAACCCGAATCGGTTCAAACATTACCGAACCTTGCCTTGCCCACCAGGGGCGGCCCCCTGTATACGAAGGATGTTGGAGAAATCAGGGTAGAAAAGCAGGATCGAAAGAGTCTTTTTATTGCCGACGGCAAAGAGGCGGTAGCCCTTGAACTGTACCGGCGGAGCGGCACCAATCCGATCCAGGCTGCAAAAAAGGTGCGGGAAGTGTTGGCGGAGGCCCAAAAGGATTTTGCCAAAGACGCAGAGGTTTTTCTTGTCTTTGATGGCTCCGCTGCAACCCGTCGGGGCCTCGCCGATCTAGGGAGGAGCGCCCTCCTCGGGGCCTTGGCGGTAATCCTGGCGATTTTCTTTTTTATCCCCTCCGGGCGGGGCAGCTTCCTTACGCTGCTCTCTCTCCCCTTTTCTGCAGCGGCGGCCCTGGCAGCCCTGGCGCTTTCAGGCAGATCCCTCAACAGTATGAGCCTCGGCGGCCTTGCCCTGGGGATAGGCCTCGTGTCGGACACCTCAGTGGTCATCCTGGAACTTCTGGAGCGCAGCTTTGGCACTCCTTCAGGTCCCCAGGGTCAAACCAGCCCAGACCGCCCCAGGGCTGAAAGACCCATAGCCGAAAAGCCCAGGGCTGAAAGACCCAGGGC